>DAIDBG010000177.1 GCA_027310225.1 bacterium
GTCGAGCTCGCGGGGGGCCGGGGCACGGCGAAGTGGAGCGCCACTCGCACGAAATAACCCGGACAGATCCCGTTTTCCCTCCCTTTTCTTTCCTCGCCTTGACATGCCGGTAGCCATCTTCCACTATCTTTCATAGCTCCCGCGAAACCCCACGATCCGCCAGCCAAGGAGGACAACTCATGTTGTACCGCCGATCCGAAGCAAAGGCGTTCGGAGGGAAGCACATGCGCGGCATCTGGGCCGCAATTCCCTTTCCTTTCACGAAAACGGGCGAGCTCGACGACAGGGGGTTGCGGCGGGACATCCGCAGATACGTTGACGAGCTCAAGATAGACGGTTTCTTCTGCGGTGGCCTCGTCGGCGAGTTCTGGGCGCTCACCATGGAGGAGCGCAAGCGCGGGCAGAGAATCGTGATCGAGGAGGTCGCCGGCAAGGCGCAGACCATGCCGCACACCGGCGCCCTGAGCCTGCGCGATACCATCGCGCTTACCCAGCACGCCCAGGAAATCGGCGCGACCTACGTCGTCGTGGGCAACCCGCCGATGAGCACGCGCGAGCCCGAGGACGTCCACGAGTACTTCCGCGCGCTCGCAGCGGAAGTGGATATCGGCATCTCGCTCTTCAACAGCCCGCTCTGCGGCTATTCGCTCGCCCCGGAACAGGTCGCGCGCCTGGCCGATATCGAAAACGTGTTCTGCATCAAGAACCCCCAGCCGGTAGAACACACCGATCAGGTGCGGCGCCTCACCGCCGGCAAGATCATCGTCTGCGACCCCGGCGAGGTGCGCTGGCTCGACAACATCGTCAAGCACAAGGACCAGGTGTTCATGTCGAGCCCCGACCCCTATCTCCTGCAGGCGGCGTCGGACCAGAAGATGCGCAAGTACACCGAGCAGGCGATGGCGGGCGAACTGGAAGCCGCGCGCGCGATCTCGAGGACGATGGATCCGGTGCGCCGCGTCGCCGACCGCTGGATGAACGCCAAGTGGTCGGCGCCGAGCGTGCCCATCGGCGCGCTCAAGTACTGGAGCGAGCTCATGGGGTTCACCGGCGGCGCGCCGCGGGCGCCGGTGCGGCCGCTCACGGCCGATGAGAAGCGCACGCTGAAACAGGAGCTCGCGACCGCCGGCCTGCTGTCCTAACCCACGAGGAGCGCACCATGACGAAGTTCCGAACGGCCTTCGTAGCGATCTCGCTTGCGGTCATTCTGGGGATCGGTGCCGTGCACGCACAGCCGCTGCGCATCGGCGTCATCGGGATCGTTCCCGATGCCGGTATTTTCATCGCGCTGGAGAAGGGCTATTTCCGTGAGGCGGGGCTCGACGTGAAACTCGAACCCTTCATCTCCTCGGTCAAGATGTTGCCGGCGCTCTCGGCCGGTGAGCTCGAGATCGCCACCGGCGGCGTCGCCGCCAGCCTCTTCAACGGCATCGCGCGCGGCCTGCCCATGATCGCCGTCGCGGACAAAGGCTCCAACATCGTCGGCTTTGGCACCAATGCGGTGCTGCTCTCGAAGTCGGCATCGGACCGCGGCGAGGTCCGGAGCGTCAGGGATCTGCGCGGCAAGGCGATCGCAGTGCTGGGAGGCCCGGGTGCGCTCTCGGAGTACCAATGGGCCCGCGTGCTCGAGCGCGAGGGGCTCACGCTGAAGGACGTTGAGACGAAGTACATGTCGTTCCCGGACATGATCACCGCGCTTGGCACCGGCGCAATCGTGGCGGGGATGTCGAGCGAGCCGAACGTGACGCTCGCGGTGAAGAAGGGCATCGCGCTCAAGTGGATCAGCTGGGCGGAAGTGCAGCCGAACCACCAGGCGGGGGTGATCTTCTACAACGTTGATTTCGCGCGCAAGCGCGCCGAGGCGGCGCGCGGCTTCATGGTCGCGTACGTGCGCGGCATCCGCGCCTACTACGACGCGCTGCGCGAAGGCGGCGAGAAGAAGGGCGAACTCGTGCGCATCATCATCAAGTACACCAACCTCAAGGATCCCGAGGTCTATCGCGACATCGAGTGGCCGAATCTGAATCCCGACGGTGCGGTCATCGTCAAGAGCGTGGCCGATCAGCAGGATTTCTTCGTGAAGATGGGGCGGGTCGAAAAACCCGTGCCGATCGAGAAGGTGGTTGACAACTCCTTTGCCGACTACGCGGTGAAGGTGTTGGGTCCGTACCGCCGCTAGCCCCGATTATTCATGAACAGGAGGATCCTCGTTCAGAGTCGCAAGACACTTCGTCACGCACGTATCGTCGGAGCATCCTGTGTTTGTGAATAATCGGGGCTAGGCGGGCGCCGTGGCCGAGATCGTCGCGGAGCGGCTCGGCAAGCGCTTTGACGGGGGCGCGCGACCGGTCGAGGCGCTCACCGATTTCACCCTCAAGGTCAGGCAAGGCGAGTTCTGCTGCCTCGTCGGCCCGAGCGGCTGCGGCAAGACCACGTTTCTGCGCATCCTCGCCCGCCTCGAGACGCCTTCGGGCGGGACGCTGGAGGTCCGTGTCCCTGACCCGACGCGGCCGGCAACGGCGGTCGTGTTCCAGGAAACCAGCATATTCCCCTGGATGACCGTGATCGAGAACGCCGCCTTCGGCCTGGAGGCGCGCGGTGTTCCCAGGAAGGAGCGCGAGCGGCGGGTGCTGCCGCTGCTGCGCAAGGTCGGGCTCGGCGAGTTCACGGATGCCTACCCGCATCAACTCTCGGGCGGCATGAAGCAGCGCGTTTCCATCGCGCGCGCTTTCGTCACCGAACCCCAGATTCTGCTGATGGACGAACCCTTTGCCGCGCTGGACGCCCAGAACCGCACGCTGATGCAGGACGAGCTGGTCGCGCTCTGGGAGGAACAGCGCACGACCGTCGTCTTCATCACCCACTCGCTGGAGGAGGCGCTGCTGCTCGGCGACCGCGTGGTGGCAATGACTGCGCGGCCCGGCCGCGTCAAACAGGTCGTGGACGTGCCGTTTCCGCGCCCGCGCAATACGCGCAGCGTGCGGGCGAGCGAAACCTACGGCCGCCTCGTGGTGGATCTGTGGAACATTCTCGAAGAGGAAGTGATGCGGGCGCGGGCCGGGGAGCAGGGGATATGAAAGGTCGCGAGCGCCTGCTCTCGATCCTCTCACCCCTGCTGCTGATCGCCGCGTGGGAGCTCACGGTGCGCCTCGGGCTCGTTGACGGCCGTTTCATTGCCGCGCCGTCGCTCATCCTGGTCGCGCTGTGGAATATGAGCGTTTCGGGCGAGCTCGCGCGGGACGTCGGCGTGTCGCTGTGGCGGATCGCCGCCGGCTTCGCGATCGGCGTCGTGCCCGCGGTGCTGCTTGGCCTGTGGATGGGGCTCTCGCGTTCGGTGCGCGCGGTCTTCGACCCGCTCATCGCCGCGGTTTACCCGATCCCGAAGATCGCGATCCTGCCCCTGCTGATGGTGTTTTTCGGCATCGGCGAGTCGTCCAAGATCGCGGTCGTCGCCATTTCCGCCTTCTTCCCGGTCGTCATCAACACCTACACGGGTGTTGCCAACGTGGACCGCGTTTACCTCGACGTCGCGCAGAGTTTCGGCGCCAGCCGCGCGCTCGTTTTCCGCCGCGTCGTGTTCCCGGGCGCCCTGCCGGTCATATTCGCGGGAATCCGCCTGGCGCTCGGCGTGTGCCTGATCGTGATCGTGTCGGCCGAGTTCGTCGCCGCACGCAGCGGGATTGGCTTCCTGATCTGGAGCTCATGGGAGATGCTCCTCATCGACAAGATGTTCGTGGGGCTCCTGGTGATCGCCGTAATCGGCACGCTTCTTACCATCGGGTTGCGTGAAATCCAGCGCCGGGCCATCCCCTGGCGCAACGAGTGATCCATAGCGGGCTCACGCAGCCGGCGTGCCCGGAGAACAGGGCTTCGTGCGCCGCCGGGATCTTCCGGCCTGCGGCGGAGCACCGCGTGGGACGAACGGGAACGATTTGTCGTGCCGCGGGCAGTCCAGGTCAACCGCGTATCGTGAGGAGACAGCCCACGTGTTCAACCTGCAGCTGACACCGGAACAAAAGGAAATCCGCAAGACGGTTCGCGACTTCACCCGGCGCGAGATCGGGCCGGGCGCCCTCGAGCGCGATCGCATCGAGGATTTCGACCGGCGCTTTCCCTGGGAGGCGCTCGACAAGGCCTCGCGCATGGGCCTGCGAACGATGTCGCTCTCCGAGCGGCACGGCGGCACGGGCGCCGACAATCTGACCGCATGCATCATCGCCGAGGAGCTCGCCGTGGGCGACGTGGGCGTGTCCGCCACGCTCTCGCAAACCTCGACACTCGCGCGCCTCTGGTTCGACCGCGCGATGACGCCCCGGCAACGCGACCGGTTCCTGCCGCAGTTCCTCGCTGATGACCGCTATCATCTCGCCTTTGCAGGGCACGAGCCCGACACCGATCTCGGCTGGCGCTACTACCGGCCCGCCGCCGCCGGCACGGGCTACCGCACGACGGCCGTGCGGGACAAGAGCGGCGACTGGGTGATCAATGGCGTCAAGAACTTCATCACCAACGCGCCGATCGCGAAGCTGATCGCCGTCCATGCGCGAACTGTCCTGAAATCGGACGATCCCGTCGTGAGCGCCATACTGGTGGCGCGCGACACCCCGGGGCTCACGATCCGCGAGCACGACAAGGTCGGGCGCAGGCTCGGCTCGAACGGCGAGATCGTGCTTGAGAATTGCCGCGTGCCCGCGGAAAACCTGCTGGGCGAGGAAGGGAAAAGCCCGATGGTGAGCGGCGCGAGCGCGCTCGGCCGCCGCATGCCGCGCTTCCAGGCGATGAATCTCGGGATCGGGCGCGCCGCCTACGAGGCCGCGCTGGAATACGCGAAGATACGGGTGCAGGGCGGGCGGCCCATTATCGGGCACCAGGCGGTGGGGCTTGCGCTCGCCGACATGGCGATCAGGCTGGAAGCCGCCCGCAGCCTCATCTGGCAGGCCGCCTGGGCCTCGGACCATCAGGAGGCCTACTCGAATGGCAGCCTGCCCTCCCTGCCGCTTCAGACCATCGCCAAGGTCTATACCTCCGAGGCAGTCCAGCAGGTGGTGCTCGACGCCGCGCAGATGTTCGGCGGCATGGGCGTGATGCGCGAGCTGCCCATGCAGAAATACGTGCGCGATGCGCTGATCTTCCTGCACTCCGAAAACACCAACAGCGTCGCGCGGCTGAGGATCGCCGAAGCGCTCGCGGGGTACCGCGCGGGCGTTCCCGTCAGCGAAAGCGGCGAGTAACCGGCCCGGGTTTTTACGCTGGCAGGTGGTCGCGCTCGCGCGCGGTGCGGCAAACCTGCAAGCGCTCAGGGGGCTGGAAGAAGGCTTCCGCCGGCTGCGGCCTTGTCCGGGCTGCCGGTCAATTCACCAGCAATGCCGGCGGCAGCGCCCCGACCACCGCGCTGCGGTAGAGCGCCTGGCTCAGCGCCGTGTCGAAAGCGGCGGCGTTGCGGGCGTCGGTGATGATCCTGCCGCCGGCCAGCAACGGCGCATCCAGCGGGCGCGGCGTGGCGAGCATTTCCCACAAGGTGTTGTTGTGACGTTCGGGCACGTCATCGAGCGCGACCCTGGCCGGAGCGGGCAGCGCCGTCGCGCTCGCCACGACAAAACTGTTGATTTGCACCGCATTGGGCCAGTCCGGCCGGTAGAGCGCGAGATACGGCAATTCGGCGCGCAGCGTGGCGAGGAAGTGCGCGTAGGGGGCCGGATACTCGAGGTCGGCGAAGGTGTTGAAGACGGCAACGCCGCCGGGCGCGAGGCAGCGCTTCAGGTCGCGGAAGAATTCGCGCGTGACCAGATACTCGGGCGTGCCGTCGCCGTAGAACAGGTCTAGGATCACGACATCGAAGGGACGGGGGCAGTCGCGCAGGAAGGCGCGGGCATCGGCCAGGCGCACGCGCGCCCTGGCGGGGTCGAAGCGGAAGAACTCGCGCGCCGCGCGCAGCGCCACCGGGTTGATCTCCACCACGTCCACTGCGACGCCGCGTTCCGCCAGCCGCATCGGCACGACGCCCGCGCCCAGCCCCAGCACCAGCGCCGAACGCAGGTCGGGGCGGTAGGTGTAGGCGAGCGCCTCCAGCGCGTAGCTGAAAAACGACAGCGACCGGCCGTCGGAGTCCGCGGTGTTCTGCACCATGCCGTCCTGGAAGTAGATGCGCCGGAAACGACCGCCGGCGGCATCGGGCTCGCTTCTGAGAATTTTCACCGTGCCGAACAGCGAACCGTAGCTC
>DAIDBG010000186.1 GCA_027310225.1 bacterium
GTCCTACCTGCTGCAATCCACGATCCTCGGGGTCATGGCGCAGCGGCTGCTGCGCACGTTGTGCCCGCACTGCAAGGGGCAGCACGAAATCGAGGATTCCGCGTGGGATCACCTCACCGCCCCGTGGAAAGCGCCCAAGCCCAAGGGCACGACGTACATCGCCAGGGGCTGTCTCGAGTGCCGCATGACGGGCTACATGGGAAGGGTCGGCATCTACGAGACGATGGTGATGACGCCCGGGCTGCGGCGCCTGGTCACGGCCGAAACCGACCATGCCGCGTTTCAGGACGCGGCGTACAAGGAAGGCATGAAGCCGCTGCGCATCAGCGGCGCCATGAAGGTCGCCGCGGGCCTCACTTCCATCGACGAGGTCCTGCAGACCGCGCCTCCGCCCGTCGGCGACCGGCGGCAGCATCCCCGCTGACCACCCCTTCCGCTTCGCTCCCTCCCCTCCTTGATAAGGAGGGGTGGCGTGAAGCGCCGGGGTGGTCTTACGAAGGAGGGGACGCACGCAGTGCAGGGGTGGTTTGAGCAAGAAACGGGTGGCGGAAGTGTCATGCGCGCCGTATTCTGTCGCGCATGAAACTTGATGATGCCTCTCTGGGCAACGCGCCGGTCCGGGAGTTCTCGACGCGGGATTACGACCGGATCGCACGGGCCATCGAATTTCTGCGGGGACACGCCGCAGAACAGCCCGACCTCGGCGCCGTGGCGCGCCACGTGCACCTGTCCGACCACCATTTCCAGCGTCTCTTTACGCGCTGGGCGGGCGTGAGTCCAAAGCGGTTCCTGCAATACCTCACCGTCGAGCATGCCAAGGCCCGCCTGCTCTCCTCGCGCAGCGTGCTGGAGCTCGCAGGCGAGGTCGGCCTGTCGGGGCCGGGGCGGCTGCACGATCTTTTCGTGAGCCTGGAAGCGATGTCGCCGGGCGAGTACAGGGCCGGAGGCGCGGGGCTCGCCATCCGCTACGGCATTCATCCCTCCCCGTTCGGACCGGCCGTGATCGCCGCCTCTGCGCGCGGCGTCTGCGGCCTGCATTTCCTCGATGAAGGCGTTATTGCGGCGGACCTCATCCGCCACGACTGGCCCCATGCCGAGCTACGCCGCGACGACGGTGGCATGGCCGCGCTGGCAGCGGGTGTTTTCGCTCCGCTCGCATTGCGCCCGGGCATGCCGCTCGCAGTGCTGGTCAAGGGCAGCAATTTCCAGATCAAGGTATGGCGCGCCCTGCTCGACCTTCCGCTCGGGGCGGTCGCCACCTACCGCGACGTCGCGCGGCGCATCGGTCATCCGGGCGCCGCCCGGGCCGTCGGCAGCGCCATCGGCGCCAACCCGATCGCGTGGCTCATCCCCTGCCACCGCGTGATCCGCGATTCGGGGCAGGTGAGCCGCTATCGCTGGGGGGAAACCCGCAAGGCCGCGATGCTCGCCTGGGAGGCGGCGCACCCCCGCGCATCGGTGCCCTGATCAACTCCCGATCCCGCCGGCGTGCCCCACCGGCGGGTGACAGCGGTTGTTATCCTCGGCCTGGTCCGAAACCCGCAGGCGGTTTTGCCTTCAGCAGCCTGTCGGACGGCTCAGTCCGACGGGCTGTCATCTTGACCAGGTACGGCGCGGAGTCCATGATTACCATCGCGCCTGTGGCAGCCTGCGGCGCGCGCAAGGGAGGAGCACCCAATGATAAGAATGCACCGCAATTTTCTTTCCGTGACGTTTCTTTTGCTGGTTTCGTTGCTGTTCCATGCGCCGCTCGCCGCGGCGGCCGAGCTGCCGAAGCTCGACATGGCGAACACAGCGTGGATGCTCACCGCTTCGGCGCTGGTTCTGTTCATGACGCTGCCCGGGCTGGCGCTGTTCTACGGTGGACTGGTGCGGGCCAAAAACGTGCTTTCGGTGCTCATGCAATGCTTTTCGATCGCCTGCATGGTCACGATTGCGTGGGTGGTGATCGGCTACAGCATCGCGTTCGGGGACGCAGGCGCGGACAACGCGTGGTGGGGCGGGCTCGCGAAGTCCTTCCTGTCCGGCATCGGGTTCAAGACGCTCAAGGGCAGCATTCCGGAGACGGTGTTCGCGATGTTCCAGTTGACGTTCGCCATCATCACGCCTGCGCTCGTGCTGGGCGCCTACGCCGAGCGCGTGAAATTCACGGGAATGCTCCTGTTCAGCCTGCTGTGGCTGCTGCTAGTTTACGCGCCGGTCGCGCACTGGGTGTGGGGCGAGGGCTGGCTGCAGAAGATGGGGTTCATGGATTTCGCGGGCGGCACGGTCGTGCACCTGAACGCGGGCGTGGCCTCGCTCGTGGCCGCGCTGGTGCTGGGCCGGCGCCAAGGCTTTCCCGATACGCACATGCCGCCGCACAACCTCACCATGACGGTGACCGGCGCGTCCATGCTGTGGGTAGGCTGGTTCGGATTCAATGCGGGCAGCGCGCTCGCGGCTGACGGCTCTGCCGGGATGGCGATGCTGGTGACGCAGATCGGCGCGGCGACGGCGTCACTCGCCTGGATGTTCTGCGAGTGGGCGCGCTACGGCAAGCCCTCGATGCTCGGCATCGTGACCGGCATGGTCGCGGGGCTGGGCACGATCACCCCGGCCTCGGGCTTCGTCGGGCCGCTCGGCGCGCTCGTGATCGGAGCCGCCGCCGGGGTCGCGTGCTTCTTCGCCACCAACTTCATGAAGCGCACGATGCATGTGGACGATTCCCTCGACGTGCACCCGGTGCACGGGGTCGGCGGCGCGCTGGGCACCACCCTCACCGGCGTGTTCGTGGCGTCGTATTTCGGCGGCGCGGGCTATCCCGATGGAACGACGATGGGCACACAGGTGCTGGTGCAGATCGTCGGCGTGCTGGCCGTCGCAGCGTGGTCCGGCGCGATCACTTGGGTCCTGCTCAAGGTGAGCGACGCGCTCGCGGGCATGCGCGTGACGGAGGAGGAGGAAACGGAGGGGCTCGACACGGTGCTGCACAACGAGAAAGGCTACAACCTTTGATAAACCCGGACGCGGCCTGAGGCAGCGCCGGTTTATCTCCGCGCGATCGAACGGACGCTACGCACCGCTCATCGCGCGGGCCAGCCGGACGCCGGCGCGCCGGTTGACGTGCCCGTGATCGGCCGATGCTTTGGGACAGAAGATCCACGGCAGGGAGACCATATTCTCCATGGCTGCGTTGCCTTGCGGGTTTCCCGTTCGCTACGGGACGCCACGCCGTATCACGGTTGGAAGTTACCCACGTTCAGCTGCGGTTTCAATCGGGCCGTAGCGCTAGCTCGAAACAGTCGCTGCCGACGCAGGTGTTGTCGTAATACGGCGCGCAGGCCCTGAAGCCGAGCGCTGCGTAGAGCGCGCGTGCCTCGCGCATCGTCGGCAGCGTGTCGAGATACATGCGGCGGTAACCAGCCGCGCACGCACGTGCGATCGCCGCTTCCGCCAGCCTGCGTCCCAGGCCGCCTCCCCGGTAACGTGGCCTTACGAAAAGGCGTTTCATCTCGCAACTCGAGTCATCGATCGGCCGCACCCCGACGCATCCCGCCGGTTGCCCGCCCTCCCTCGCCAGCAACAGGCCGCCCCGCGGCGGGCCGTAGTCGCCCGGCAGCGTGATCAGCTCCTGATCGAACCCGGCAAAGCAGGTACTGAAGCCGAGCGATTCGGCGTATTCGAGAAAGAGATCCCGCACCGCATCCGCATCGGAGCCGGGTGCCGTCACCTCGATGAATTCGAACCGGCTCGCGGTCCTCGTTGCAGCCACAGCGTCTCTCGTTACTCGTTGCTCGTTGCTCGTTACTCGTCGCTCGTCACTCAGCACTGACCTCAGTGCGCCCTGCTCAAGAGCCGCATTCCTCGATCGAGTCCTTCGAGCGTCAGCGGGAACATGCGCTCGCCCATGAGGCTCCGCGTGAGGCGGATTGATTCGTGGTAGTCCCACACCGCCTCCGGTTGCGGGTTGAGCCAGACTGCGTTGGGATAAACCGCGAGCAGCCGCTGCAGCCATACCGCGCCCGCCTCCTCGTTGGTGTGCTCGACGCTGCCGCCGGGGTAGGCGATCTCGTACGGGCTCATGGTCGCGTCGCCGACGAAGATCGCCTTGTAGTCGTGCGGGTAGGTGTGGAGCACGTCCCAGGTGGCCATGCGCTCGGCGGCCCGGCGGCGGTTGTCGCGCCACACGCGCTCATAGAGAAAGTTGTGGAAGTAGAAGTACTCCAGGTGCTTGAACTCGACGCGCGCGGCGGAGAACAGCTGCTCGCAGACGCGGATGTGGTCGTCCATCGAACCGCCCACGTCGAGGAACAGCAGCACCTTCACGGCGTTGTGCCGCTCCGGCACCATCTTGAGATCGAGCCAGCCGGCGTTGCGGGCGGTGGAGCGGATGGTGTCGTCGAGGTCGAGCTCCTCGGGCGCGCCGGTCCGCGC
>DAIDBG010000202.1 GCA_027310225.1 bacterium
GCCGCTCGTTTACCTCCGTGTCCGCCCCGAGGGTCAAGCCCCCGCCGCGCTGGCGGTAGCCCGCGGCGTTCCCATCCCCGCTCGTATCGCCCTCGTTGCCGGACACGCGCACCCACACCCCGCGCGCATCCGCGCGGCTGCTCCCCGCCGGGCGGCCGGCCGCCTGCGCGTACACCGGGTTCGCATCCGAGAGGACACTCGCGGCGGCAAGCTGCACGCTGCCCGTGGCGAGCAACCCGGCGACGCTTCCCGCGCCCGCCGTATCCAGGCGGCTGCCGATCGCGCCGCGAAAGCCCTCCGACAGGGCGAACTGCCCGCCGAAGGCCGCGATCAGCCCCGCGCCGGCGATGCTGTCGTAGGCCGCGCGCGCCTCGTCGGCGGACAGCCCGTTCAGCCGCGCGAGCACCGACTGCATGTCCGCGTCGCCGCCGCCGCTCGTCTGGATGCGGTCGAGCAGCGCGCTGACGTTCATCTGATTCGGCGTCAAGGCGACGCTCGCGAGCGCTGCGGTGCGCACCAGCTCCAGATACACGTTGTTCGGGTCGTAGTCGAGACTCGGGGTGAGGAACGCCGAGGTGGAGGTCACGCCGCTAAATGTGCCGGTCACCCCACCGCTTGCGCTGAGGATCGTGTAGGTGGTCGTGGGGGCGAAGCTGCCCGTGCCGGGCACCACCTGCACCGTGCCGGCGAGCGAGGCGGGGCCGGTGATCGCGACCTGGGCGGCCTGCGTGGGGGTCACGTTCACCACCAGCACGCCGGAAGCGTTCTGCGCGAGGCTGCCGACGATCGTGAGCGTGCCGGGAACGCCCGCCGCGCCGGGCAGGAGGGTCCCGCTGCTGACCAGCGGGGCGTTGATCGTGCCCGTGCCCGTGAGCGTGCCTCCATTGATCGTCACCGCCGACTGGGTGAGGGAGCCGTCCACCTGCAGCGTGCCCGCGCTTTGCGTGAGCGTGCCGGTGCCGAGCACCGTGCCGGTGGCGGTGACGGTCAAAACTCCAGCGCTGTTGGTCAGGCTGCCGTCATTGCGCAAGAGACTGGTGTTGTCCAGCGTGCCGCTGTTGGTGAGCGTCGCGCCCGAATAATTGCGTAGAGAGCCGCTATTTGTCAGTGTGCCGCTGTTGGTGAGCGTCGCGCCCGAATAATTGGATAGAGAGCCGCTATTGTTCAGCATCCCGCCGGCGGCGTTGGTCAGGCTGCCGTCATTGCGCAGGAAAATATTGTTGTTCAGCGCGCCGCTGTTGGTGAGCGTCGCGCCCGAATTGTTGTAGAGGAAATTGGTGTTGTTCAGCGTGCCGCTGTTGGTGAGCGTCGCACCAGAATCATTTCGTATGGAGCCGCCGGCGGTATTTGTCAGCGTGCCGCTGTTGGTGAGCGTCGCGCCCGAAAGATTGTATAAATTGCTACTATTGTTCAGCGTGCCGCCGTTGGTCAGCGTCGCCCCCGAAAGATTGTATAGGTTGCCGGTATTGTTCAGCGTGCCGCCGGCGTTGTTGGCCAGGCTGCCCTCATTGCGCAGGAAATTGGTGTTGTCCAGCGTGCCGCTGTTGGCGAGCGTCGCGCCCGAATAATTGCGTAGAGAGCCGCTATTGTTCAGCGTCCCACCGACGTTGTTGGTCAGGCTGCCTTCATTGCGCAAGACGCCGCTATAGTTGTTGTTCAGCGTCCCGCTGTTGGTGAGGGTTGCGCCCGAACGATTGAGTAGAGTGCTGAAATTGTTCAGCGTCCCGCCGGCGTTGTTGGTCAGGATGCCGATATTGCGCAGGTAGCTGGAAGAATTGTTGAACAGCCTCCCGCCGGCGTCGATCGTCAGGCTGCCGAAATTGCGCAGCTCGCCGGGAGAGTTGTTACTCAGCGTGAGATAGCTGGTGTTGAGCGCGCCGGTGCTGGTGATGATGCACGGAGCGATCGTGTTGGCGCCGTTTGATGGGCCGAGGATGAATGTGGTGTTGTCGATGGGGCAAGGGATTTGCTGCGCATGGGCCGGGGCGATGGCCGAGCCGGCGCTGATGGCGAAGGCGAGCTGGACGGCAACCGCGATGCGCCTGCGCTTGAAGCTTGCGCGGTTCGAGCCGCGCCGCTTTGTCGTTCGTTTCATTTCAGACCCTCCCTGGGTTCGCTTGTTCTAGCTCTTTGCCCGCGTCATGAACACCAGCCGCTCGAACAGGTGCACGTCCTGCTCGTTCCCGAGATCCTCGATCTGTCCGGCGGCTCTACGTCCACGGCCGGACGAGCCGCCGCGCTTTTCTCTCTCGATCACACCGCAAAACGGTGTGATTCTCGGTGCCCCTGCGCTGCTCGTCAAGGGCGGCGGCTGCGCAACTCGCGCACCCTCGCCATTCTTGCTCGTCCCAGTGACTTTGCGCTCATCACACCGGCCGGGCCCGGTTCCGGGCCAGGATGCTGTCGGTATTGGGCACGTAGAGCAGGTGCGCGATCTTGCGCACGAAGTGGTCCTCGTACGGGTCGAGCCGGCCGTCGGCGTAGGCCATCCGCCACAGGTGCTCGATCAGCCGGATCCTCTGCGCAAGAGTGAAGTCGCGCTTGATCGCCGACACCGGCGCAAAATAGGAAGTGAGCTGCTTCGCCTTGTCCCGGCCCCCCGCCAGCAACGCGGCGCTCTCACCGGGGCCGAGGTCGAACAGGTCGGAGAGCGCGCGTTCCGCGGCGGCGAACTCCTCCGCGCTCTCCGCCAGGTCCACGCGGGTGACATCATGCAGCAGGCTGGCGACGGCCAGCCGCAGGTGCCGGCGCTCGTGACCGGGAGCGGCGCGGCCGGCGGCCTCGTCGTCGGCGAACAGCTCTTTCAAGGCTTTCAGCATTGCACCCGTGGTTCAGGCGGTTCCAGGAGCGTGAGTCTTCCCCCTCCCCCTTGACAAGGGGGAGGGCGAGGGAGGGGGTTGTGATTCGACCCCTCGGAGGCTTTCGCGTTCTCACGCGCGGTAGATCGCCCCCAGCACGCGCGGACCCTTTGCGCCCGTCACCGCCGGCAGGTTTCCGGGCCGGCCTCGAAGCGCCTGCCGCGCAAGCCAGGCGAAGGCGAGCGCTTCCACGTGCTCCGGCGCGACCCCGAGCGCCTCGGTGGTCGCAATTTTCCTTCCCGGCAGCAGCGCGGCGAGCCGGGCGAGGAGCGCGCGGTTGCGCGCGCCGCCGCCGCAGACGTAGATCTCGCGCGCGCCCGCGCAGTAGGCGCGCACGGAGCGGGCGATGCAGGCGGCCGTCAGTTCGAGCAGCGTCGCCTGCACATCCGCCGCCTGCTCGCGCCCGGAGAGCGCGCGCTTCACCCACCGCAAGTCGAACTCGTCGCGTCCGGTGCTCTTCGGCGGCCGGCGCCGAAAGAAAGAATGCGAGAGCAGTTTCTCGAGTAGCGGCAGGATAACGGTGCCGCGTGCTGCCCATGCCCCGTCATGATCATAGCGTCTGCGGCACCGTTCCAGGATCCACGCATCGAGCAGGCAATTGCCCGGCCCGCAGTCGAACCCGGTGACTGCGCCGCCCGCCCGGAGGCAGGTGACATTGGCGATGCCGCCGACGTTGACGATCGCGCGGTCGTGCCGGCCGCTCGCGAACACTGCGCGGTGAAACGCGGGCACGAGTGGCGCGCCTTCGCCGCCGGCCGCGATGTCGCGACTGCGGAAGTCGCAGACGACCGCGATGCCGGTCAGCTCCGCGAGCAGCGCGCCGTTCACGAGTTGCAGGGTGTAGCCCGCGTCAGGACGGTGGCGCACGGTCTGGCCGTGGCAGCCGATGGCCGCGACGGCACGGGCGCCGGTCCGGGCGCGCGCGAGCAGCCCGCGCACCGCGGCCGCGTAGGCGGCGGACAGAGTGTTGGCAGTGACGGCAGCGCGGCGCAACTCGTCCCGCCCCGGCTGGTGCAGCGCGAGGAGGCGTGAGCGCAATGCCGCGGGATACGGCCAGTGATGGCCCGCAACGAGGCGCAGTCGCCCGCCGCGCGGCGCAGCGAGCACGGCATCTATACCGTCGAGGCTGGTGCCCGACATCAGTCCGACGTATAGCTCGGGCATCGAACTGGGGCGAACCGGCCGGAAGTTCAAATTAAGCGGCGAGCAATACGCTGCGCTTGCCCCACCGTACGCTACACATTGCCCGCTGCTTCAGTCGAGCCGCGCGAGGTTGGTGCCGCGCAGCAGTGCGAGTTGTCGTACGAGCGGCGCCGTGGCGGTCTCGAAGGTGGGCTTCTGGCCGGGCGCGATCGGCGGCGCGGAGGGCAGCACCATCCGCAGCGGATTCTGCTGAACGTCGTTGACGCGGAATTCGTAATGCAGGTGCGGCCCGGTGACGAGCCCGGTGGCGCCGACGTAGGCGATCACATCGCCCTGCGCCACGCGCATGCCTTTGCGGAGGCCTTTCGCGAAGCCGGAGAGGTGAGCGTACCAGGTGGTGTACCGGGACTGGTGGCGCAGCACCACCAGATTACCGAGGCCGCTCCGCCGGCCGGCGAACTCGACCACGCCGTCCCCGGTGGCCTTAACGGGCGTTCCGGCCGGGGCGGCGTAATCTATGCCCTTGTGCGGCCGCCATTGCTGCAGGACGGGATGCAAGCGCGCATTGGTGAAGCCGGAGCTGATGCGCGAGAACTCGAGCGGGGAGCGCAGGAACGCCTTGCGGATGTTACTGCCGTCGGGCGTGTAGTAGCCGCCGCTGCCCTCGGCGTACTGGAAATATACCGCCTGGTAGGACTTGCCCTGGTTGACGAACTCGGCGGCGAGGACGCGGCCCGGCCGCGCCGGCTCGCCCTCGTCGTAGAACATCTCATAGACAACAGCGAAGCGGTCGCCGCGGCGCAGGTCGCGGTGAAAATCCACGTCGGTCGAGAATATGTCGGCGAGCTGGGTCGCGATCCCGTCGGGGAGGCCGGCGGCGTCGGTCGCGGCGAAGAGTGAGCTCCTGATTTCGCCCGACTTCATCAGCACCCGCCGCTCGAGGGGCGCGGCGCGCTCGGCGACCGTGAAGCCCTCCCCGGAGCGCTCGACCGTCAGCAGATTGCCGGCGTTCCGATAACGCAGAGCGAGCAGTCTTCCGTCGTCGGCGATTCGTGCACGCACCGTCCTGCCGGGGGCGAGATACCGGTAGAGCACCCGTGCTTCGGGCGCCGCACGCAGGAATCGTTCGGCCTCCGGATCATCCACCGTCAGCCGCGAGAGCAGGGAGGTCATCGTGTCGCCGCGCTGCATGCGCTCCTCGCGCCAGTAATCGGCGTCCGCGGCGGCGTCCGCGCCGAAGGCCGGCAACGCCACTTCCTCGATCACCCGTGTTGTTGGCACCGGCTCGGTAATGGTGCCCGGTGCAATCCCGAACGCCGCCACCACGCCGAGGAAAGACAGCACCAATACCAGCGCCGCCCGGGACAGCCAGGAGTTTTCGATGAGGCGCGCGAGTTTTTGAGCTAGAATCACGTTGTTTATTTGCTGCATGATTTCCCGGGATTTTTCCGGGAGCGGAAAGCTTAGCAGAATTGGCCCCGCCGGCAAACCCGTTTTTTGCATCATGAAAAGGAGTTTGCCGGAGCAATCTCCGGCAGACTCCTTGACGAATGATCCCGATCGAACAACAAATTGAAATCATCCGGCGCGGCAGCGACGAGCTGATCGTCGAGGCGGATCTCAGGGAGAGGCTCAAGGCCGGCAAGCCGCTGCGGGTGAAGGCCGGTTTCGATCCCACCGCGCCCGACCTGCACCTCGGCCACACGGTGCTCATC
>DAIDBG010000226.1 GCA_027310225.1 bacterium
CGCTCACCGTCTGCCGGACCAGGCGGCGCACCTGCTGCGCGCCCTGCCAGTCGATCTCGAGCAGCACGTCGCGGCCCTGCACCAGTTCGCTCTCGATCCATTTCCGGGAGGTGCCGTAGCGGTGCCCGTAGATCACGGCGCTTTCCAGGAACTCGCCGGCTTCCAGCATGCGCTCGAACACCGACGCCGGCACGAAACGGTAGTCGCGCCCGTCCGCTTCCCCGGGGCGCGGCGGGCGCGTGGTGTACGACACCGACAGCCGCACTTCGGGCTCGGCTTCGAGCAGCGCCCTGACCAGACTGGTCTTGCCGCCGCCGGAGGGGGCGCTGACGATGAAGAGCGCGCCTGACATCAGGACTATTCGATGTTCTGGACCTGCTCGCGCATCTGCTCGATCAGCAGCTTCAGCTCCAGCGCGGCCTGCGTCACGGTGAGGTCCACGGATTTGGAGCCGAGGGTGTTGGCCTCGCGGTTGAGCTCCTGCATCATGAAGTCGAGCTTCTTGCCGGCCGCACCGCCGGCCGCGAGCACGCGCTTGAGCTCCGCGACGTGCGCCGTGAGGCGCGAGAGCTCCTCGTCAACGTCAATCCGGGTCGCGAACAGCGCCACTTCCTGGCGGATGCGCTCCTCCTCTCCGCCGGCGAGCGCCTCCTTGAGCCGCACCGCGAGCCGTTCCTGGAACGCGGCGATCACCTGCGGAATGCGCGGCGTGATCCCGGCGATGCACGCCTCCACGGCCGCCACGCGCTCGAGCATTATCTGCTTGAGCTTTTCACCCTCGCGCGCGCGCGCCGCGGCGAATTCGGCGAGCGCGGTGCCGAGCAGCTCGCGGCACGCGCCCTTCAGCTCTTCCAGCGGCAGGGCCTCCGCGCCGAGCATGCCCGGCCAGCGCAGGATGTCGGCCGTGGCGAGGCACGCCGCCTCCGGCAGGGCGGCGTGCACTCTTGCGTTGAGGGCGAGCAGCTGGCGCAGCAGCTCCTCGTTCAGTTGCGGCGCCTTCGGGGCGGCCGGCGCCGCATTCAGGCTGACGCGGCACTCTACCTTGCCGCGGCCTATCTGCGCGGCGAGCGTCTCGCGCAGCACGGGCTCGATCGCGCGCAGGTCGTCCGGCAGCCGGAACTGGATGTCCAGGTAGCGGTGATTGACCGAGCGCAGTTCCACGTTCAACACACCGTAGGCGAATTCGCGCGACGCCGCGGCGTAGCCCGTCATGCTGTGAATCATTGGAAACCCGTGATTCGTGACCCCCACCCTATCCCTCCCCTTTGGCAAGGGGGAGGGTTGGGAGGGGGTTCGCGATTTGTGATTTGCGCAGGGTCGCGCGGTGCCTGGATCAACCTGCAAGTCACTTTTTACCCCTTGCCTTTCATGCTATCGTTCACGCGGAACGATAGCATACTCAGGGAGTTACATGCGACCGAGCGGCAGGAAACCCGACCAGTTGCGCGAAATCCGCATTACGCGCCGCTACACGCGGCACGCGGAAGGATCGGTGCTGATCGAATGCGGCGATACCAGGGTGATCTGCACCGCGAGCGTGCTCGAGCGGCAGCCGCCGCACCTGAAGGGGCTGGCGCAGGGCTGGATCACCGCCGAGTACGGCATGCTGCCGCGCTCGACGGGCACCCGCACCGACCGCGAGGCGGCGCGCGGCAGGCATTCGGGCCGCACGCAGGAGATCCAGCGGCTGATCGGACGCGCGCTGCGCTCGGTCGTGGACCTGGGGAAAGTCGGCGAACGCACCATCCACCTCGACTGCGACGTGCTCCAGGCCGATGGCGGCACGCGCACCGCGGGCATCACCGGCGCGTTCGTTGCGTTGCACGACGCGGTGGATTTCCTGCTGCGGAAGCAGATGATCGCCGCTTCGCCGATCCGTGACTTCGTGGCGGCGGTTTCGGTCGGCGTGTACGAAGGCACGCCGGTGCTCGACCTCGACTATGCCGAGGACTCGCGCTGCGATACCGACATGAATGTCGTCATGACCGGCGGCGGCGGGCTGGTCGAGGTGCAGGGCACGGCAGAGGGTGCGCCGTTCTCGCGCGGGGAAATGGATGCGATGCTCGAGCTCGCGGAAAAAGGCGTCCGCGAGCTCGTCGCCGCCCAGCGCGCCGCGCTGGAAAAATAGCCGCCAAGACGCCAGGAAGATCAAGAACGATAATTGAACCGCCAAGAGCGCCAAGGCCGCCAAGAAGATCAAGAATGGAACAAGTGCGAACCGAGCATCGGCTTGGGACAAGGAAGTTGTCTTGATCTTTCGCTCTCAATTTGGCTTCCTTGGCGTTCTTGGCGGCCTTGGCGGTTCAAGGACTTGACTGATGAGACGGCTGGTGCTGGCGAGCAGCAACCCGGGCAAGCTGCGCGAGTTCCGCCAGATGCTGGCGCCGCTCGGCATCGAGGTCGTGCCCCAGTCCGAGCTCGGTGTCCCCGAGGCCGACGAGCCGCACTCGACTTTCGTCGAGAACGCGCTCGCCAAGGCGCGCCATGCCAGCCGCCACTCGGGGCTGCCGGCGTTCGCCGACGATTCCGGCATCTGCGTGGATGCGCTGGACGGCGCGCCGGGCGTGCAGTCGGCGCGCTACGCCGGCGAGCCGAAATCGGATCGGCGCAACAACGAGAGGCTGGTTTCGGCGCTCGCGGACAAGGCCGACCGCCGCGCCCACTACTACTGCGTGATCGTGCTGGTGCGCCGCGCCGATGATCCCGAGCCGCTGATCGCCGAGGGGCGCTGGCAGGGGGAGGTCATCGAGAGCCCGCGCGGCGCAGGCGGGTTCGGCTACGATCCCCATTTTCTTCTGCCCGAGGTCGGCAGGACGGCCGCGGAGCTCATGCCCGACGAGAAGAATGCGATCAGCCACCGCGGACGCGCAATTACCCGGCTTGTCGAGCAATTGCGCGTAAGGGAATATCTTTCCGCATGACGCTTCGCGGGTCCGCGGAAAGACATTCTTGCAGCGACCGACACTGAGACAATGAATTCCAACCCGTTGTTTGCTGCCTTGGATTCCCCAATACATTTTCGCGCGCTTCCACCGATATCTCTTTATATTCATGTGCCGTGGTGCGCGCGAAAATGCCCGTACTGCGACTTCAATTCGCACGAGGCGCGCGCGGGGATACCCGAGGAACGCTATGTCGCGGCGCTCGTCGCCGACCTGGAGCAGGCGCTGCCGCAGGCCTGGGGGCGGCGCGTTTAC
>DAIDBG010000300.1 GCA_027310225.1 bacterium
GCGCGCGACGGCGAGCGGGCGCTGCTCGCGCGCGGCGGCCAGGGCGGCCTCGGCAACGTGCACTTCAAATCGAGCGTGAACCGCGCGCCCCGGCAGTTCACGCGCGGCGAGCCGGGCGAGAGCCGGCGCCTCGCGCTCGAGCTGCGCGTGCTCGCCGACGTCGGCCTGCTCGGGCTGCCGAACGCCGGCAAGTCCTCCTTCATCCGCGCCGTCTCGTCCGCGCGGCCGAAGGTCGCCGACTATCCGTTCACCACGCTCACCCCCGGCCTCGGCGTGGTGCGGGTCGACGTGAATCGCGGCTTCGTGCTCGCCGACATCCCCGGCCTCATCGAAGGCGCCGCCGAAGGCGCAGGGCTCGGCCACCAGTTCCTGCGCCACCTCGCGCGCACACGCCTGCTTCTGCACCTAGTGGACATCGCACCGCCCGACGCGGGGGCCGATCCCGCTCGCGAGGCGAAGGCGATCGTGAGGGAGCTCAGGAACTACGACGAGGCGCTCTACCGCAAGCCGCGCTGGTTGGTGCTCAACAAGGTTGATCTCCTGCCGGCGGAAGAGCGCGACCGCGCGATCAGGCGCTTTCTCAGGAGCTTTGGCTGGAAAGGCAAAAGCTTTATCATTTCCGCGCTCACCGGCGAAGGATGCCGGAAGCTCGTCCTTGCGGCGATGGAGCACTTGGAGAAGCAGAAACCTCCAACCGCCGAGGACGCGGGGAACGCAGAGGAAAGCAGGACTGGAACAGGGAGGCAACGGAAATCTAAGAGGGCCAAAATCAAGGCGACATGACCGCAACGGGCGCGGTCTTGCATTTTTTCCCTCCTCGGCGTCCTCTACGGTGAGAGGTTATCAATGTCATCGGTTCTGGAAAATGCGAAGCGGCTGGTCGTAAAAGTCGGATCGAGCCTGGTCACCAACCGCGGCCAGGGGCTGGACGAGGCCGCGCTCTCGCGCTGGGCGGAACAGATTGCGGGGCTGCGGCACATGGGACGCGAGGTCGTGCTGGTGTCGAGCGGCGCGATCGCCGCCGGCATGCAGCGGCTCGGCTGGAAGAGACGCCCGCACGCGCTGCACGAGCTGCAGGCCGCCGCCGCAGTGGGCCAGATGGGGCTGATCCAGGCCTACGAGTCGTGCTTCCGTGAACATGGCCTGGTGACCTCGCAGGTCCTGCTTACACACGAGGATCTCGCCGACCGCAAGCGCTACCTCAACGCGCGCTCCACCCTGCGCACGCTGCTCGGTCTGGGGGCGATCCCGGTCATCAACGAGAACGACACGGTGGCGATCGACGAGATCCGCTTCGGCGACAACGACACGCTGGCGGCACTGGTCACCAACCTGATCGAGGCCGACGTGCTGGTGATCCTCACCGACCAGGCCGGCCTCTACGACAAGGACCCGCGCAAGGACAGCACCGCGATCTTGGTCACGGAAGCAAAAGCGGGCAATCCCGCGCTGGAGGTAATGGCGGGCGGCGTCGGCAGCCACATCTCGCTCGGCGGCATGCTTACCAAAGTGCTCGCGGCGCGACGCGCGGCACGCAGCGGCGCACACACGGTTATCGCCTCGGGACACGAGAAAAACGTGCTCACCCGGCTCGCCCGCGGCGAGAAGCTGGGCACCCAGCTCGTTGCCGAGCGCGCCACGCTCGCGGCGCGCAAGCAATGGCTAGCCGATCACCTGCAGGTGCGAGGGAGCCTCGTGCTCGATGCCGGCGCGGTCAAGGCGCTCAAGGTGCAGGGCAAGAGTCTGCTGCCGATCGGCGTGCACGAGGTAGGCGGCGAGTTCGAGCGCGGCGAGGTGGTGAGCTGCTTCGACGAATCACGGTGCGAGATCGCGCGTGGCCTCGCCAATTACAGCTCGTCGGAAACGCGGCGCATTCTGCGCACGCCCTCGAGCGAGATCGAGGCCAGGCTCGGCTACGTGGACGAGCCGGAGCTGATCCACCGGGATAATCTCGTGCTGCTTTGAGCGGTAGGCCCGAGGCCGGCCGCGTCCGCCGCGCAGCGGACAGACGCGGAATCTGACGATAACCTGCTCCGGCGAGCGTCTTGGGAGTTGCGAGAAACAGGGCGGCAGCCGGCGGGAGCTGCCGCCTTTATCGCCTTGGGAGCGGGCCGTACTTCAGCAGCTGCAGCGCGTCCTTGGTGCTCCGCGCCGACTTGCCGGTACACAGGTAGTCCGCGTAGAGCACGTAGTGGTAACGGTTCACCTCCTTGTCCTCGACGCGGCGCCATTGCGGGTTGCGCGCACGCACCCAGCTGCCGTCCGCCCGGCCCACCGCGTAGTACTTCTGCTCGCGCGTCTCGCAGCGTATGCCCTCGTACGACACGTTGGTCGCTCCGCCCGCCGTCTTCAGATACAGGCTGTAGCGCACCACGCCATCTTCCCCGACCGACAGCGAAGCCGCGTCAATGAAAAAGCGATGGGGGCTCGCCGCGCTCACCTCAAACGGGATCAGGTTCTCGGGCCTGGGATAAGCCGGGATCTGCGCCTGGAGTTCCTTCCACGGCTTGCTGTCTTCGTCGAAGTCCGCGTCCCAGTTGCGCCACTGCGCGGCGGCCGGCCACGCCGCGACGACGGCGAGCAGCGCGGCGAGCGCCCTAGCGGGCATACAGGTAGTCGCGCGTCAGGGGCAACCCGATGGTCCCGTTGGCGAGCGGCTTGACGGCAAGCACCTGGTAGATCGACATCCAGCCGCGCTCGAAGGCGTGCGCCGAGCCCGCCATGTAGATGCGCCAGACGCGGTAGAGCTTTTCCCCGACGGCCACCAGCGCCGCTGCGCGGTTCGCCTCGAGCCGCTCGACCCAGTGCCACAAGGTCCGCGCGTAATGTGGGCGCAGGCTCTCCACGTCCCAGCACTCCAACCCCTGTGCCGCCAGGGCGCCGATGACCTGCGAAATGTGCGTGAGCTCCCCGCCCGGAAACACGTAATCGTCTATGAACTTGCCGATGTCGCTGCCGAGCTCCTGGTGCCCCACGGCGTTCAGCGTGATGCCGTGGTTCATGACGAGCCCGCCTGGCTTGAGCAGGCGCGAGATCTTGCCGAAGTAGCCCGGCAGGTTGCGGCGGCCGACGTGTTCGAACATGCCCACGCTCGCGATCTTGTCGAAGGGCTCCACCTCGGGGATGTCACGGTAGTCGAGCAGCCTTACCTCGCAGCGCCGCTCAAGCCCGAGCTCGCGTATTCGCGCGCGCGCGTAATCATGCTGGTTCTGCGACAGCGTGACGCCCAGCGCGCGCGCGCCGTAGCGCTGCGCCGCCCACATGACGAGCGCGCCCCAGCCGCAACCGATGTCGAGGAAGCGCTCGCCGGCCGCGAGCCCGAGCTTGCGACAGATATAATCGAGCTTCTGCTCCTGCGCGATGTCGAGCGTGTCGTCCTCCCGCCGAAAATAGGCGCAGGAATAAACCCGCTGCCGGTCGAGCCACAGCCCGAAGAACTCATCGCTGACGTCGTAGTGACGGCTAATCGCCTTGCGGTCGAACAGCCGCGTGTGCCACACCCAGCGGCCCAGCCCCCGCTTGCCGCGGCGCACCTCCTCGCCCGTCCCGCACAGCAATTCGCCGAGACGGATGATGTCGCGGCTCTCGCCCTCGACGTCCAGCTCCTGCTCGACGTAACTGCGGGCGAGCTTGCCCATGGTGGGATTGGCGAGTACGGCGAGCACCTTGGGCGAACGCACCTTTACCATCACCTTCGGCGGTCCCGCAGGCGGGGGCACCGACCGTCCATCCCAGAGCGTAAGGCCGACGGGGATCCCCAGCTGGCACACCCGTCGCTCAAGGCGCCCGATGAGTTGTGCGTCCATCATGTGACCGCCTCCTCTCGAAACTCTCCGGCAATTATTCTATTTTGCCGTACGCGGCGGGGCTTTGCGCCAAGTCAAGACGGGGCGGGACCGGGAGACGGATATTCCCAGCGCCCGGGTTCACGGCACTACGCCTGCAAATCTCCGACCAACGAGGCCCTGACGGCCGGATAGATCCCGTCGACGGTCGCGCTGTAATTCGGATGGTCCACGCCGACCGCGAGCCGGGCGCCGCCCTTGAGCGCGCGCACCATGGCGGGATCCAGCTCGAAGCGCAGGAAATGCACCGCGGAGGTCTTGTCCGCGTTCTCGCGCTCAAGGTCCTCGTCGGCAATGGCATGGACACGCTGGTGTCCGGCTACCTGGACCCATACCTTGTTCTCGACGCCGGGCAGCCTGGCGAGCATCCTGCGGCGTTCCTCCACGTCCGGGTACTCGATCATCATGGTGGCCTTCCAGTTGCTGCCGTCCGGTATCAGCGGGTTGTAGGCGTCGAGCTCGTCTTCGATGCCCTGCTCCTCGAAGATGCGTTCCACGCGCAGCATCTCCTGGACCTGATAGCGGATGGTGAGCTCATCTTCGAAGATGAGCGTGATGTGCTCGCCAAGAGGGAGCGTGCGGTTCTTCTTGTGCGCCATTACACGCGCCCGGAAATCCTTGCGCGCCCTGGCAT
>DAIDBG010000360.1 GCA_027310225.1 bacterium
ACCAGGGGCTGCCGGAGGAGGGACTCCCCGCCTTTTTCGAGCTGCTGGTCTCCGAGTTCTCGCCCGACCCGGAGGAAGTGGGCCGCGCCGCCGACGCCTACCGCTCCGATCCTTCGCCGGACCACCTGATCTGGCTCCAGCGCGCGGTGGAGCCGCCGCGCCAGGAATTGTTCCGGCGCCTGAACATGGCGCCCGGCGGCACCGCCGCGCTGGTGGCGATGCGCCGGCGCGTGCTGCAGGAACTGCGCGCGCGCCCGCGTTGGATCGGCATTGACGCGGACCTCGCGCATCTGCTCGCGTCATGGTTCAACCGCGGCTTTCTCACCCTCGGGCGGATTGACTGGCACACGCCGGCGATCGTGCTGGAAAAGCTCATCGCCTACGAGGCGGTGCACGAAGTCCAGGGCTGGCAGGACCTGCGGCGGCGGCTCGCGTCAGACCGGCGCTGCTTCGCGTTCTTCCACCCCGCGCTGCCCGACGAGCCGCTGATCTTCATCGAGGCGGCGCTCACGCGGGGCATCAGCGCCTCGGTCCGGCCGCTGCTCGACGTCGAATCGCCGGTGGCGGACCCGGCGTACGCCGACTCCGCGATCTTCTACTCGATCACCAACTGCCAGGACGGGCTGCGCGGCATCTCGTTCGGCAACCTGCTCATCAAGCAGGTGGTGCAGGAGCTGCAACGCGAGTTTCCGCGCATTGATCATTTCGCCACGCTGTCCCCGGTCCCGGGCTTCCGCAAGTGGCTCGGCGGCATCGAGGCGCAGCTTGCCGGAACGGCCGACGGCCCCGCGCTCACGGCGCTGCGGCGGCTGGACGATCCCGACTGGTTCCGCAACGCGGACGCGGAAGCCGGGTTGCGCCCGCTGCTGTCGCAGCTCGGCGCGTACTACCTGATCGAGGCCCGGCACGAAGGCTTCCCCATCGATCCGGTTGCGCGTTTCCATCTCGGGAACGGCGCGCGCCTGGAGCGGCTCAACTGGCTCGCCGACACTTCTAGGGAGGGCATGCGGCGCTCCGCCGGACTCATGGTGAACTACGTGTACCGTCTCCCCGAAGTAGAGAACAATCACGAGGCATTCGTTCGCGAGCGCCGTGTTGCGGCCTCCCACGAGTTGCGGAAGCTCGCGCGCGAATGCCCGCTCGCGCAACGCGCCGTGAGCGCGTGAGCGGTCGCTGCCGCCCCGGTTGTCGTCCGGGTTACGCAGTACAATAGCGCCCTGCCAACCGACGCCGGAGACGCCCGAAAATGGAGATGATAGGCCAGCAGCTCATCCTGCTCACGCAGGCCGCGACCTGGGATGCGCTCAACGATCCCGCCGTGCTCAAGGACTGCATCCCCGGCTGCGAGACCATCGAGCGCGTCGCTGAAAACGAGTACACGATCACCATGACGGCCAAGGTCGGCCCCGTCAACGCGAAGTTCAAGGGCAGACTGACCGTGTCCGATGCCGACCCGCCGCACGCCTACACGCTGGTGTTCGAGGGCCAGGGCGGGGTCGCCGGTTTCGCCAAGGGCCGGGCGAACGTCGCGCTCACGCCGCAGGACGAGGGCACGCAGCTCGCTTACACCGCAAAGGCCGTGGTCGGCGGCAAGCTCGCGCAGGTCGGGGCGCGGTTGCTGGACGGAGTGGCGAGGAAGCTCGCCGGGCAGTTCTTCGAGGCGTTCAACAAGCGGGTGAGCGGAAACGATTGAAGCCGCCGATTCCTGCTGCCGATCGAGCACCCCAGCCATCCCGCGCTGGCGTACTACGAGCATAATGACCCAGGGCCGCGCCTACCGCTACTACGAGTTCGTGATGGCGGCGTTCGTCACGGTGCTGATCAGCTCCAACCTGATCGGCCCGGCGAAGATCGCGCAGCTCGAGCTGCCCCTGATCGGGTCGTTCGTCATCGGCGCCGGCGCGCTGTTCTTCCCGATTTCCTACGTGTTCGGCGACATCCTCACCGAGGTTTACGGCTACGCCCGCGCGCGCAGGGTGATCTGGGCCGGCTTCGCGGGCCTGGGATTCGCCTCGTTCATGGCGGCGGTGGTGGTCGCGCTGCCGCCCGCGCCGTTCTGGCAGCACCAGGGCGCCTACGAGATCGCGTTCGGCTCCACCTGGCGCATCGTGGCGGCCTCGATGATCGCCTACTTCTGCGGCGAGTTCGTCAACTCCTACGTGCTGGCGCGGATGAAGATCCTCACGGCGGGCAAATGGCTATGGACGCGCACCATTGGCTCCACCCTTGTCGGCGAGGCCGTGGACTCGGCGCTCTTCTATCCGCTCGCGTTCTACGGCAGCGGCATCATCCCCGACGAGAAGCTGCCGCTCGTCATGGTCGCGCAATTCACCGCCAAGGTCGCGGTCGAGGTGGTCTTCACCCCTGTCACGTACAAGGTCGTGGCGTGGCTCAAGCGGGCGGAGAACGAGGATTACTACGACCGGAAGACGGATTTCAATCCGTTTACGCTAAGAGCGTGATTGGCGACTGGTGACCAGTGAATCGTGCCAACCACCCCGGCGTTTTGCACGCCACCCCTCCTTGAAAAGGAGAGGAGTGCTGAGTTATTCCCCTCCTCGTTCGAGGAGGGGTGCCTGCGGAGCGGGCGGGGTGGTGAGAGTCGAATCACGACCCTCTCCCTTACCCTCCCCCTTGAGAAGGGGGAGGGATGAGGTGGGGGTCACGAATCACGATTCACGCCGTTCTAGAGCAATTCGAGCATCCACCCTTCTCCTTCCCGCGCGGGGGGCGTAAAGCGCACCGGGCGGCAGTTGGCGACCGGCTCCGCCGCCGCCTCCAGCGCGAGCAGGCGGCACAGCACCCGGAACGTGCCGGAGTGCGCGATCACCAGCGGCGTGCCCGGCGCCGCGATCGCGGCCAGTGCCGCGCGCGTCCGTAAAAAGTACTGGTCCGCCGTCTCCGCGCCCGGCGGCGTCACGCCGCGCGTGCGCAGATGGCGCGGCTTGCCTTCGAGTACGCCCCAGTTGCGCTCCGCCAGCCCCGGCACCACGGCGTGGGGCAGCGCCAGCGCTTGCGCGATGACCGCCGCCGTTTCGCGCGCACGCCGCAGATCGCTCGACACCACGTGCGCGATGCCGAGTGGTCTCACGAGATCAACGGCGGCACGCGCTTGCGCGCGCCCGGCGTCGTTCAGCTCGACGTCGGTCGAGCCTGCGATGAGCTGCAGCCGGTTGTTTTCCGTTTCCCCGTGGCGCAGGAAATAGAACGTGCGCGCGAGCAGTGCAATTCGCTCTGGCCGAATCAAGATCACCTCAAAAACCGGAAATAATATTGGCCGCAGACAAACGTGGAAGAATCAAAACCAGTCACGCCGCACCAGTCACGCCTCCCCGCTCACTGATCACAGCCCGATCTCGCGGTCGAGCAACACACGTGCGGGCGCGAAGGCCGCACGCCACGCCTCGAGATGGGTCGCCTCACCAAAAGCGGGAACCACCGTGTGCGCCTTGACCACGCGCGCGAGCGCTACGTTATCGGCGAGCCGCGGATGCGCGTTCCAGCGCAAGTAGCAGGCGCGGCCCGAGGCCGTGAGGCGCTGCGCCGGCGTACCGGGCGGCAGATAGCCGGTAAAGACGATCTCGGGCTGCTGCTCGCACTCCCAGCGCGCGACGAGCGCCGCCGCTTCGCCGCCGGCCGCGTCGCCCGCGCCGGTAAACATCAGGCCGCGCGCTCCGGCGATCGGCGGCGCTTCGCGCGCAATCCGCGCAAGCTCCTGCGCGCGTCCGCGACGAAGGCTCTCGCGGTCATCGGTGGTCAGCCGCGCGAGCGATGCCCGGAGGTCTTCGCCGATGTTGGGCAGCGCCCCGCGCGAGCACGCGACGTGGTGGGCCATCTCGGGACCGCGCCCGTGCGGCGGCACGGGGAACAGCGCCATGCCACGGGTGAAAACCGGGCCGAGCCGGGCCTTGCAATCGTCAAGGGAGTCGGAATACATTCCATACGAGGCGTCGAGCACGATGGTGCCGGCGGGGGGCGGCGTATCGAACGCGTAGAGCGGTGATTCCACGCCGTGGTCGGCCATGTAGAGGAGTCCGTCGCCCACGTCGAGATGCAGCCAGACGCCGCCCGGCGCATGGCCGTTGCGCCCCGTGTGCAACTTGATTCCGCGAACCTGGCCCGTTCCGTTCAGCGGCAGAGCCGAGCCCGTGCGCCCGAGATGAGCAAGGACACTGGCGGTTGCGTAAAGCGGGGGGTTGCCGATTTTCAGCGCGAGCTCCAGCGCACCCGCGTGGTCGCGGTGACTGTGAGAGAGCACCAGCGCGTCCACGCGCCCCACGCCCGCGACGTCCGGCCACAGGCCGGGCTGCGGGCCGTAACCCAGGTCGAGCATCAGCCGCTTGCGCGCGGTTTCAACCAGGAAACAGGCGGGGCCCTTGCCGCCGACACCCGATACGGCAATCAGGCGAGTCACGCTTTTTTCAGTCGGGCCTGGCGCCCGACGCCCTGACAACTTTGCCCCATTTCTCCACCTCTGAGTTGAGGTAGGCGCCGAATTCAGCCGGCGAGCCGGGCGTCGCCTCGAGCCCCTGGGACGCGAACTGGTCCTTCAGGGCCGGGGAGCGGAGGACCTTGCCCGCCGCACCGTTGAGCTTTTCGACGACCGCCTTCGGAGTTCCCCCGGGAACGAGCAGGCCGTACCACGTGCTGAATTCGTATCCCGGCACCCCCGCCTCCGCCATGGTCGGCAGCTCCGGGAAGAAAGGCGTGCGTTGCGCCGTCGTGACCGCGAGCGGCCTGAGCTTCCCGCTCTTGACCAGGGGCAGCGCGGACGCCATGGTGGAGATGATCAACTGCACGCGGCCGCCCATGAGATCGGTCAACGCCGGGCCGAGGCCCTTGTAGGGCACGTGCACCATGTCCGTCCGGGTCATGAGTTTGAGCAGCTCGGTCGCGAGATGCGATGCGGTGCCGATGCCGCCTGAGCCGTACACGATCTGCCCCGGTTTCGCCCGGGCGAGCGCGAGCAGCTCGCGCACCGACGCCGCGGCCAGCGTGGGATTCACCACGAGGAGGTTCGCCTGCCGGCCCACGAGCGTCACCGGTGCGAGGTCCCTGATCGTGTCGTAGGGCAACTTCGGAACGAGTGTCGCGTTGACCGCCAGGCTGATGTTATTGATGAGCATCGTGTGGCCATCGGGCGGGGCCTTCGCGGCAATGTCGGTGCCGATCGTTCCCCCGGCGCCGCCGCGGTTGTCCACGACGACCGGCACTCCGAAGGCCTCATTGAGCCTCTGCGCCAGAATGCGGCCGACGATGTCGTTGCCGCCACCCGGCGGGAACGGCACGATGAAGCGGACCGGGCGGCTCGGGTAGGTCAGTGCCTGCTGCAATGCCGGTTGCGCGCCCGCCAGGCCCGCCGATAAGGCCGAAACGATCAGCACCCCCGCCCGCAAGGGCGATCGCCAGTCATCCATCACGAGTCACCCGTCACCGGGTTCAGTCGCCGGCCTGGAACATGCGGAATTCCAGCACCGAGGCGGTGTCGGACAGCGACTCCGACAGGCGCTTGACGTTCGCCACGTGGCGGGTGCGGATCACCATCTGATATTCGAAGTACGAAGCCCCGGCGTTGTAGCGGTAGCTCAGGTTGGCGATGGAAAAGCCGTGCGCGCCGATGAAGCGCCGGAATTCGTCCTCGGGCATCGCGGCGCCCCGGGCGAACCGCACCTCGAGATGAGCGTAGAACTCGCCCGGGACCTTGTCCTCGATCCAGCGGAACAGCGACAGCGTGAGCAGCGTCAGCGTGGTGGCGACCACCAACGGGAAGTAGAAGCCGATGCCGGCAAGGATGCCGATCGCCGCCGTGATCCAGATCGAGGCGGCGGTCGTGAGGCCGCGCACGGTCAGTCCTTCCTTGAAGATCACGCCGGCGCCAAGAAAGCCGATGCCGGTCATGATGCCCTGCGCCATGCGCGTTGGATCCAGGTTGACCGAACCGGCGGATACCGAGGGGAACCAATGCCCCTGGTACACCGTCACCAGCATCAGCGCGCTGGAGGCCACGCACACCAAGGCGTGGGTCCGGAAGCCCGCCGGCCGGCCGTGGTAGCTGCGCTCGAACCCGATCAGCCCGCCCGCCACCAGCGCGAGCAGCAAGCGCTGGAGCATGACGATGTTTTCCGATTCCATGCGTTCCGCCCTGACCGGCCACATGCGGGAGTGTAGCAAATCTGCGAGACCCGAACGCGGGAACGGGATCCCGAGCATGAAGGGCGGGCGGAACGGATCCGGAAAACAGTTACCGGTGCTGTTGATGAAAAGGCGCGAAGCGCTTTTTCATCCTTTGACGCAGATCACCTGCTTCAACGTATGCACGACCTCCACGAGGTCGGACTGGTTCGCCATGACCTCATCAATCGGCTTGTAAGCCGCGGGGATCTCGTCAATCACGCCGCGGTCCTTGCGGCACACCACGCCGTGCGTCTGCTCGGCGAGATCCCGCGGAGTGAACGCCTTCTGCGCCTGCGTGCGGCTCATGCGCCGCCCTGCCCCGTGCGCACAGGATTGGAAGCTCTCCTCCGAGCCCTTACCGCGCACGATGTAGGATTTCGCGCCCATGCTGCCGGGAATGATGCCAAGATCGCCTGCGCGTGCGCGGATCGCCCCCTTGCGCGTCACCCATACATCGGCTCCGTAGTGGTGCTCACGCTCGACGTAGTTGTGGTGGCAGTTCACCACCTTGCCCGTCACCTCGAATGACGGCAGGTGGCGCTTGAGCGCCGCGAGCACGATCTCCACCATGGCGCGGCGGTTGGCCGCGGCGTAGCCCTGCGCCCAGCCGACCGCCTCCACGTAGTCGTCAAAATGCCCGGCGCCCTCCCCGAAATAGGCGAGATCGCGGTCGGGCAGGCGCACCTGGTTGCGCTCGGCGTCCCGGCGTGCGATCTCGATGAAATAGGTGCCGATGGCGTTGCCGATGCCGCGGCTGCCGGAATGCAGCATCGTCCATACGTGGCCGGCCTCGTCGAGGCAGACTTCGATGAAATGGTTGCCGCCGCCGAGCGTGCCCATCTGGCACACCCAGTTCTGCGTGCGCGGGAAACGTTTTTCAAGCTGAGGGTGTTTTTGCAGGATCTTTCCAAGGTCGCGCTCGAACGGTTTGGCGGCGCCGGCGAGAGCGCGACCTTCCTTGTGCTGGCCGCGCCCGACCGGCACGTCGCGTGAGATCTGGTCGAACACGCGCTTGAGCCGCTGCTCGTCGAGATCGTTCGCCGTGAGCGAGGTGCGTGCGGCAACCATGCCGCAACCGATATCCACCCCCACCGCTGCGGGGATGATCGCGCGATGGGTAGCGATTACTGTACCCACCGTCGCGCCGATGCCGGTGTGCACGTCGGGCATCGCCGCCACGTGGTGGTACACGATCGGCAGCCGCGATACATTGACAAGCTGCTGGCGCGCCTGCTCCTCCACCTGGTCAGTGTAGATTCTGACCGGGACGCGGCCCTGCTCGATGACTTGCCGCACAGGCATCGAACTGCAGCGATGAATGATAAGTGATGAATGCTGAGCGAGAAGTACCTCGTACAACACGCGCGGACGACAGTCACCAGCGCTCGTCACTCATCACTCTGCACTCATCATTGCTCGTTTGGTCAGGGTGGTGGGATTCGAACCCACGACCTCGTGCGCCCAAGGCACGCGCGCTACCAGGCTGCGCCACACCCTGAATAAATCCGAGGACCGGATGTAAAGTCACGGGAGATTTTGTCCAGAATCTCCCGCGACTTTACATTCGAATATGAATTTTCGTCCGGTGCCGCGCGCCTGGACGAAAATTTGGTAGGCCACCGGGGACTCGAACCCCGAACCAACGGATTAAGAGTCCGCTGCTCTACCAGTTGAGCTAGTGACCCACACGGGATTGTGCTCATGCGTTCAGATTGTGAGCGCAGGGAGCGTATTTTCCTTCGGCGCGCACTCCAGCGTCAACTGCGCACTCGACGATGCACTACAATGCGCATTTTCCCAGTATTCCGAAAACAGGATGCAGTCCAACTGGCGGACGCCGCTCGTCATGCTGATCTGCGGCGGCATCATCCTCACGCTCTCGCTCGGAATACGGCACAGCTTCGGGTTGTACCTGCAGCCGATGACCGTTGATCTCGGCTGGAGCCGGCAGACCTTCTCCATCGCCCTCGCGATCCAGAACCTGATTTACGGGCTGGCGACGCCGTTCGCCGGCATGATTGCCGACAAGTATGGAGCGCCGCGGGTGCTGCTCGCGGGTACCCTGCTGTATGCGCTGGGCATGGTCCTCATGGCGTTTTCCACGACGGGCTGGGCGTTCAGCTTGAGTGCCGGCCTGCTCGTCGGTATCGGCCTCTCCTCCAGCGGCTTCGCCACCGTGTTCGGCGTGGTGGGACGCGCGTTTCCGCCGGAGAAGCGCACTCTGGCGCTCGGCATTGCGGGCTCGGCAGGCTCCCTCGGGCAGTTCCTGATGCTGCCCTACGGGCAGACGCTGATCAGCCGGCTGGGCTGGCAGAACGCGCTGCTCATCAGCGCGGTAACGATCATGCTGATCCTACCGCTCTCGACCGCGCTGGTGGAAAGCAGGAAAACGCGCACGGGAGAACATCAAAAACAGTCCATCCGCGAGGCGCTGCGCGAGGCGTTCGGACACAGGGGCTACATGCTGTTGTGCTCGGGCTACTTCGTGTGCGGCTTCCAGCTCCTGTTCATCTCGGTACATTTCCCGGCCTATCTCATAGATCAGCGCATGACGCCCGAAACCGGCATGATGGCGCTCGCCCTGATCGGCCTGTTCAACATCTTCGGCACTTATTTCTGGGGCTGGCTCGGCAACCACCACACCAAGAAGTACGTGCTTTCGGTGCTCTACTTCACGCGCGCGGTGGTGATCACGATCTTCATCCTGCTTCCGATCACGCCGCTCACCGTTTACCTGTTCAGCGCCACCATCGGCTTCCTGTGGCTCGGCACGGTGCCGGTGACGAGCGGCCTGATCGCCCACATCTTCGGCGTGAAATATCTCTCCACGCTGACGGGCATCGCCTTCCTGTTTCATCAAGTCGGCAGCTTCATCGGGGTCTGGGCCGCGGGATACCTTTTCGACAGCACGGGTTCCTACCAGCTGATGTGGGTTCTCACGATCGCGATGGGCGTCTTCGCTGCATTGATCAATCTGCCGATCGAAGAGCGCCAGATCGTGCGTGCCGCGCCGAAGGCGGTCTAGCTTTCTATAGCTCCTGTTTCTTCGCCGCTTCGGCGAGCAGCCACTCGCGGAACGCCGCGACCACCGAGCGCGCCGCAGCCGCCTCGCTGCACACCAGATAGTACGCGGACGTCAGCGGCGCGCGCAGCGTGAACGGCGTCACGAGCCGGGCCGCGTGCAAATCGGCTTCCGCGAGCACCGGCATGGTGGCCACCACGCCGTGCCCCTCGACCGCGGCCTCAAACGCGAGCACGGCGTGGCTGAAGTGCGGCCCGCGGCTGAGATCCACACCGTCGATTCCCGCCGCCTTGAGCCAGACCTCCCAGAACGACACGCCATCGTAGAGCTCGCCGGTGTCGTCGTGCAGCAACAAGTGGTGCTTCAAATCCCGCGGCCAGGCGAGGGGATGCTCCGGATCGGTCACCAGCTTCGGGCTGCAGATCGGCGTGATGGTAAGAGCCAGCACTTTGTCCACGCGGAAGCCGGGATAATCGCCGCGCCCGTACAGAATCGCCACGTCGGAATCGGCCAGCCAGGCGTCGATGGTGGCGCGCTCCGCCGCCGCCCCCCTGCCGCCCCTGCTCACCTGCCGCAGCCGCGCCGAAACGCGCACGTCGATCTCGGGATGCGCCTCGAAGAAGCGGTGCAGACGCGGCATGAGCCAGCGTGCAGCGAAAGAGGGCGCCGCGCTCACGGTCAGCATGCCGCCACCCTTGTAGGTACGCAGTCGTTCCACGGCCTGTGCGAGGTTGTCGAAACCTTCGCGCAGCTTGGGCAGGCAGGCACGTGCGGCATCGGTCAGCTCCAGCCCCCGGCTGAGGCGAAGGAACAACGGCACCCCCAGGTAGTCCTCCAACCCTTTGATCTGGTGGCTGATCGCTGCGGGCGTCACGTTCAGTTCCGCCGCCGCCTTTTTGACGCTTTGGTGGCGGGCAACCGCCTCGAAAGCTTTCAGGGCGTTCAGCGGCGGCAAGCGCACGGGCATGGCCATATCACATTAGTTTAAGTATATCAATTCATAATTATATATCATCCGTTGCACTGCAACAAACAGGCATTGCAATAGTCTATACTTGCACGCGAAGTCATTAGGATAGGTTTAAAACGTATTGCATTAAATTATTCCGGATATGTTTCCGGGAAGGGATTGAGACGATGAGAAAATCTAAGCAAAAAGTTCATGGATCAGACGTTTACGCTCTGATTCGCGACTCACGGATGAGTGAAGTCGAGCGCAGAGCCGCGATCCACGCGATGCGCAATGCCGAGGCGATCGTCGATATGATCCTCTGGGCAAAAGGAAAGCTTGCGGCGCTGGGCAGCCATTTCCTCAAACCCAGCCTGAAGCATTAATTAAAGCCTCCTCCAACCGGGGTCCTCCTCCTCCCCCCGGTTACAGGCTGCGCCAAAGCGCAGCCTGCTTCACGCGGCGGTAACCCCGCCGCGTTTTTTTGTACAAAGCAGCGGCGAACCCGCGTCGCCGGACGGCAACAAGCATTGCCCCACCAAAACAAATCGTTGAGCAACAAGCATGGTGGTGCGTCGTTCATAAACGACAGTTATGGCGGTACAAAACGCCACGACCACATCCGATCCGGGAGAAAAATCCGTTAACTGCCAGCCGCATAGCAATTGATGGCATGTGGCTTGCTAAGGTTCTCTATTTGAACTTACCGATAACTTCACGGAGGAAGTGGCCATGTTCAATCGCGATGCACTTTTCGGCAAGAAAGAAGACGCCTTGCGCAAGGATCCGCGGGCACCTGCATCTGCTACGCCCGCTGCGCCCAGCCAGCGCCCGACCCCGGTGGAATCCGTACGGCCCGACCATCCTCCCGCTGCAGCGCCGGCCCGTGGCTCCGACGCCAAAGGCAGCAAGCTCATCGTCGGGCCGGACATCAAGCTCAAAGGCGTGGAGATCACCGATTGCGACACGCTGGTGGTCGAAGGACGCGTTGAAGCCGCGATGGACAGCCGCGTGATCCAGATCGCCGAGCAGGGCGTATTCTGCGGCACCGCCGGTATCGACGTTGCGGAAATCCGTGGCCGCTTCGAGGGCGAGCTGACCGCACGCAAGCAGCTCGTGGTACACGCTTCCGGCAGGGTGTCGGGAAAGATTCGCTACGGCAAGCTCGCCGTCGAGGAAGGAGGGGAGGTTTCCGGCGACGTAAGCGCGCTCAACACGGCTTCGGCGCATGCCCCGCTCAGAACCGGGCAGCAAGTGGCGCAGCCCGGCCTCCAGCGCAACTAGCCGCGCAACTGCGGCTGGCGCTTGAAGTCGCCTGGGGCGTGCTAGCGCATCGTGGGCACACTGCTGAATTCCACCAGCATCAGCTCGTTGAGCGTCCTCGGTATGCCGGGAATACCGAGTTGCAGGACTTGCAGCATCTGCTGACGCTGCTCCGAAGGCAGCCGCTCGTATTCGCGGCGCGCTTCGATCGCGATCGCCTTCATGTCGGACTCGGAAAGCCGGCTCAATTTCCGGTACGAGTCGCGTATCGCAATGGCTTGGCTCGTGAATTCCGCGATGATCGTGGGACGCACGGCTGCATACTTCGGATCGTTGAGAATCTTCAGGAGGCTCGCATACAGCTCCTCGCGCTGCGCCGGGCTCAGGTGGACGAAGCTATCGTCGATCAATCCCTTGAGCCATTGTCCTTTCGTTGCGAGCGGTGGGGCTGTAGGCGGAGGCGATGCGGCGAAAGCGCCCTCTTCACCGGGCTTCCGCGCGCGCGCAGCCTCGACGCCCGCTTCGATCGAGGACGAGATCGCCTGGTCGCGCATCATCTTGAGCAGGAACAGCACCAGCGGCTCTGCAGCCAGCGTGGCAGCCGAAGACGAGGCCAACGCAAATCCAAAGACGGCAATGCGAACAGCCGGCCACCAGCGGCACATGAAACCCTCTTCTGGGCAACGCAAGGACGCGCCGTTTTTGCTTCGGGCAATATAGCACCTGGAAGAGTTATGGAGGAATCCTTGCTATTTCCCCTTCCGCCTGTTGCGGAGACCGACGTGCCCGGCTATGAGGTGGCCCAGTAGTACAGCGTGATCACCGCCGCTAAGGTGCCCCCGGCGATCATCCGCAAGCTGGACGTTTCTATCGGCGAGGCGCTGAAGGCCTCCGATAGCGCTTCGCCTCCGGCGGCTCCACGCCGGCCGGCTCGACGCCCGCGCAGTTTAGCGTGCGCATTCGCTCGGAGATCACCAAATGGCGCAAGCTCGCGAAGGCGGCCAACCTGCAGCTGCGGCAGTAGCGGCGCCCCGGCGCGGACCGCCCCGGCTTACTCGGCCTTGGCCTTCACCTGGATGCTGTTGGTCACCGACTTCACTCCGGCGACATCCCGGGCGATGACCTCCGCGCGGCGCCTGTCAGTCTCGTTCGTCGCGAACCCGCTCAGATGGACTTCACCGTTGTCGGTCCGCACGCTGATGTTGTTGGACTCCAGATTGGGGGCCTGCAGCAGTGCCGTCTTGACCTTCAACGTGACGGTGCTGTCGTCGACATACTGGCCGGTTTTCACGCCGGCCCCTGCGCAGCCGACCAGCAGCGCGGCCGCGGCGAACCCCGCAATACGCCTTGCGAACATCGTTCCTGCCTTCATACGTGTCTCCTCGTGAGATGGCGGCGCGCCGGCGCTGCACCATTGCAGCGTCACGCAGTCCGCCCTCCAGTTGTCCCCTGTGGAACCGGCGGCCTGACGATCTCGCGCCGGTTGATATGCGTTTACAGCTCTCGGCCCGCCTTCGCGCAACGCGCAGAGCGGCCGTACACGTGCGACGGCGGCGCGAGGTGAAAGTTCCGTCGCCTTACGGCAACAGTTGCACCATCCGAAACGTGATTCGTGAATCGCGATTCGTGATTCGACTCGCATAACTGCGCGGCGCGGGCCGAGCCGAACGCCGTACCGCAGCACGCCTCACCACGTCACGCCTTATCAGGCAACGCCTTCGACGATCCGGATCTCACGCTCCACCGCGTTGCCCAAAACCCTGAGCGCTTCCTGGTATCCCGCGCTGTCGTGCGCCGCGATCGCCTGCGCCAAGCTTTCGAACTCGAGCACGACGACACGCTGGTTGAGCCCAGCCTCGTAGATTCTGGCGGGGTTGCCGCGGACAAGAAAGCACCCGCCGGCGGCCTGGATGGCCGGGCCGGCGAGCTTCGCGTAGGCCGCCAGCGCATCCGGATTCTTCACCGAGCGATAGAAAGCGATCCAGTAAGCCTTTGCCATCTCCATTCTCCTCAGAAACGAAAAGAAAGGTGGCGTCCCCACGGGGATTCGAACCCCGGTTACCGCCGTGAAAGGGCGATGTCCTAGGCCTCTAGACGATGGGGACTGACTAAAAAAACGGGGTCAGAGTCGAATTTCTGACCTCGGTTGCCAGGCCTTCAACAGAAAAACGACTCTGACCCCGTTTTTTTGGTGGAGGTAACCGGGATCGAACCGGTGACCTCTTGCATGCCATGCAAGCGCTCTCCCAGCTGAGCTATACCCCCACGAGAGAGCGCGCATTATACTGGCGCACTTCGCCGCCTGTAAAGAAAACCGTTATTCCGGAAAAGCTTGGAGCTTGTTTGCGGGCGCCGCCCGCAAACAAAACGGGGCCACCCGGGTTCGCTGTCTCCTCAGTCCGGGTATCGCTCCAGCTCCTTCCCAATTCGGCGTACCGCCTCTTCCTTGCCAACGAGTTCCAGCGTCGCGTCAATCGGGGGCGTTTCAGCGGTACCGGTGACCATCACGCGCAGCGGCATAGCGAGCCGGGGCATCTTGAGCTTGTATTCCGCGAGGACCGCCTTCAGCTCGCCGCCGATGCGCTCGCGGCTCCACTCGATCTTTGACAACCGCTGCCGGAGATCCAGCAACACCGGCTTCGCGTCCGGCGCGTAATGCTGTCTCCTGAGCTGCTCGGACGGATCGAGAACACGGTAGAAATAGACTGCGGCATCGGCTAGATCTTTGACCGTGTTGACCCGCCCCCTGAGCAGAGCGACCACTCTTGCGAGCGGCGGCCCCTTCTCCAGGTCGCAGCCGTCCTGCGTGAGGAAGGGCTCGGCGAGCGCCGCGAGCCGCGCCTCATCCGCGGCCTTGAGGTATTGCGCGTTGAGCCAGGCGAGCTTCGCGGGGTTGAAGCGTGCAGCCGACGCGCTGATGTGATCGAGGTCGAACCACTCGACGAGCTGCTCGCGCGAGAACATTTCCTCGTCCCCGTGCGACCAGCCGAGCCGCGCCAGGTAGTTCACCAGCGCCTCCGGCAGGTAGCCGTCGTCGCGGTATTGCGTGACGCTCACCGCGCCGTGGCGCTTGGAGAGACGCTCCCCGTCTGCGCCCAGGATCATCGGCACGTGGGCGAATAGCGGCAGGCCCGCGCCGAGCGCGTGATAGACGTTGATCTGGCGCGGCGTGTTGTTGACGTGATCGTCGCCGCGGATGACGTGGGTGATCGCCATGTCAATGTCGTCCACCACTACGCCGAAGTTGTAGGTGGGAATGCCGTCGGCGCGCAGCAGCACGAGATCATCGAGCTCGCCGTTGGCGACGGTGATCCCGCCCTTGACGAGGTCCTTGAACGTCACCTCGCCCGCGTCCGGGTTGCGGAAGCGGACCACCGGCTGCGCGTCCGGCGGCGGCTTGAGCCCCGCCCGTTTCGCATTCTCCGGCCGCCAGCGCCCGTCGTAGCGTGGTTTTTCGCCGCGCGCGCGCTGCCGCTCGCGAAGCTGCTCGAGCTCCTCCCGGCTGGCGTAGCAGTAGTAGGCCTTGCCGTCCGCGACCAGCTTCTCCGCCACTTCGCGGTAGCGGGCGAGCCGGTCCATCTGGAAGTACGGCCCCTCGTAGTCGAGGCCGAGCCAGCCCATGCCATCCAGGATGGCATTGACCGAGTCCTGCGTGGAGCGCTCGCGGTCGGTGTCCTCAATGCGGAGGATGAACGTCCCGCCGTGCCGTTTCGCGTAGGCCCAGCAGAACAGCGCGGTGCGCGCCCCGCCGATGTGCAGGTAACCGGTGGGGCTGGGAGCAAAGCGGGTCCGGACCATAGCTTATGATGCGTTACCGGTCACTGGTCACGATTTTCGAGTCCGGAACTCCGCCACCGCGTCTTCCATAGCCATGAACACCGCCCCGTTGTCGGCGGCGGCACGGATTATGCGCTCGAGCATCATCATGCGGCTGCCGCGCCCGATGACGAAGGGGTGGCAGGTGTAGGTCAGCACGCCCCACTCCACCGTGTCGCGCATGAACAGATAATCGTTGATCCAGTTCTCGCCTACCGCGTTCGCGTTCATCAGGCCCTGGCGCACGGTGGCCTCGGTGTGCACGAATTCAAAATGCGGAGCGTCGTCGGTGGCCCAGTGTATTGGCATTTCCACCAGCGCCGTCTCACTTCCGAACACGGCGGGCTTCTCGATCTTGATGACGTCGCCCTGCCGCGCGTAGTACGGGGTGTAGTCGTCGCCCATCAGGCTGCTATCGTACACGAAGCCATGCTTGAGAAAGAGCTCGATCGAATGCGGGCTGAGATCCCACGAGGGCGAGCGGTAGCCGCGCGCGTACCGACCCGACAGCCGCTTGATCGCCTCGTTGCCGCGCACGAGCTCGGCCTCCTCCTCGTCGCGCGTGAGGCCCGCGGGCGGGCGGTGCGTCCAGCCGTGGTGCGCGATCTCGTGACCGGCCGCGCACACCTGCTCGCATGCCTGCGGAAAAGTCTCGATGGTATGTCCGGGTATGAACCACGTGCTTCGGATGCCGTATTTTCCCAGAAGCGCAAGCAGGCGCGGCGCCCCCACCCGCGGCCCGAACTCGCCACGCGAGATCCACGACGGCGAGGTCTGGCCGCGTGCGACGAAGCCGGAGATGGCGTCGAAATCGAAGGTGAGGCAGACGATGTGCCGGGGCATCCGTTACTCGTTCTTCGTTTCTCGTTTCTCGACCACGGCGCTCGCGCAATCGGGTTTTCCAAAACGAGGAACGAGAAACGAGCCACTCTTTCCGTTATGATTGAAGAAAGAATTATATCGCCCTCCCCGGGAGTTCCCGCCATGTCAGAGGATCGAGTGCAGAACTGGCACGTGCGCAAGCCGCTCGCGCGCTCGCGCGGCGGCGTGGTGGCGACCCAGAACCGCGTCGCGGGCGAAGCGGGCGCCCGCGTTCTCGCCGCCGGCGGCAATGCAGTGGACGCGGCGGTGGCGACCGCCTTCGCGCTCGCCGCGGTCGAGCCCTGGAACAGCGGGCTCGGCGGCATCGGCTTCATGCTGGTGTACTCCGCGAAGAGCGGCCGCGTCGACGTCGTCGATTTCGGGCCCGTCGCCCCGCACGGCCTGGACCCCGCGGCCTACCCGCTCGCCGGCGGCGACGCAACCTCGCGCGATCTCTTCAACTGGCCGGCGGTCAAGGACGACCGCAACGTGCACGGCCCACTGTCCTTTGCCGTCCCCGGCGAGGTGGACGGGCTCGGGCTCGCCCTCGAGCGCTTCGGCACGTTGAAATTCGGCGCGGCAATCCGTCCGGCGATCGAACTCGCGGAACAGGGCATCGCGGCGGACTGGTTCCTGACGCTCAAGGTCGCCACCATGGCGCGGGAGCTCGCGCGCTATCCCGCCACGCGGGACATCTGGCTGCCGGAGAACTTCCCACCGGTCACCGCGGCGGGCGCGCCGCTTGAGCGGCTGAAGCTTAAGGGGCTCGCCGACACTCTCAAACGCCTCGCACGCGCCGGGCGCCGCGATTTCTACGAGGGCGAGATCGCCGCCGCCATCGTCAAGGACGTGAAGGCGCTGGGTGGCAGTCTTGCCGCGGAGGATCTCCGCCGGTATCGCGCCCGCGTGGTCGAGCCGCTCACGGCCGATTACCGCGGTGCGCAGCTTGCGGCCGCGCCGGGACTGACCGCCGGTCCCACCCTGCTGCGCACGCTCGAGGGCCTGCACGACGTCCGTTTCCGTCCCGACGGCCCCCACGCCGACGCCTACGTCGCCTACGCCACCGTGCTGCGCGAAGCGTACGCCGAGCGCCTCGCCACCATGGGCGAGACCGCCGACCAGCGCGATCCCTCGAGCACCACGCACCTCAACGTGATAGACCGTGACGGCAACATGGTGGCGC
>DAIDBG010000029.1 GCA_027310225.1 bacterium
TTCACGATGTTCGGCAGGGATGTCCCCTACATGAAGTGTGGAAAGCAACCCGGATTGTGGCCCGTGAGTATTGAGGGCCGATGATCCCGTACAGGCCGATCGAACCATGCGCCATTCTGGCTGGCGGGTGTTAACGCGCCGTGATGATTACTGAGCCGATGGAACTACCCTGCCCGGCTATGGGCCGCGTCGGGCAATCAGCTCGCTTCAAGGGGTGACGTCGAAAGCATCCACGATGATGTGGGCGCCGCCCGAGTTGGTGGCGCCGGTCACCGTGATCGTCAGGGTGTGAGAGCCGGCGGGCAGGCCGGAGGCGCTGAACACGGCTTCGGAGGCGAGCCCCGGGCTTCCGGGGGCGGCAGCGCCGGCGGTGTCCACCGTATTCCCCGGACCTCCATCAATGGATACGGTCGCGATCCCGCAAACGCTGCATCGGAGCCCGATCCAGCTCACCGCCGAACCCGTGAAGGTAAGCGTGGCGGTTGCCCCGGTCTCATCGGAACTTGCGGCACGGTTGCCGCTGAAGGCCGCGGTTTCGGGTCCGCGCGGGACCCAGGTGCCCGTGCTGCTGATTGCGGGATCGCTCTCCTCAATGCGCGCGGCGGCGCTCCCGTTCGAAACGGTCACGGCAACGCTCGCCGAGGTGGTGTTGCCGGCCGCGTCGCGCGCAACGGCGGTCAGCGTATGCGACCCGTTGCTCGCGGTGGTCGTGTCCCACGGGATCGAATAAGGCGCCGTGGTGTCGTCGGCACCCAGCACGCCGTCGAGCAGGAACTGGACCCCGGCGACCCCGACGTTGTCGGAAGCATTGGCCGTAACGTTGATGGTTCCGGACACCGTCGCGCCATCCGCCGGCAAGGTGATCGCCACCGCCGGAGGGGTGGTGTCGGCGGCGGGACCATTCGAGACGATGACGGAGACGGAGGCCGTACGGGTGTTGCCGGCCGCATCGCGAGCGATGGCCGTCAGGACGTGTGAGCCGTTGACGGTAGCTGTCGTATCCCAGGATATTGAATACGGCGCCGTGGTGTCGTCCGCGCCCAGCACGCCATCGAGGAGGAATTGGACGCCGATGACCCCGACATTGTCCGAGGCGTTGGCCGTGACGTTGACGGTACCCGACACCGTCGCGCCATCCGCTGGCGCGGTGATCGTCACCGATGGCGGCGTAGTGTCGGCAGGCGGCGCGTTCGAAACCGTTACGCTCACCGGCGAGGAAGTCGTCCGGTTGCCCGCGGCATCGCGCGCGACCGCGGTGAGCGTGTGCGCGCCGTTGGCGACGCTCGTCGTGTCCCACGGGATCGAATACGGCGCTGCGGTGTCGTCGGCGCGGACCACACCGTCGAGCAGGAACTGCACGCCGACGACCCCGACGTTGTCGGATGTGCCGACGACGACGTTCACGGTCCCCGCCACGGTTGCGCCATTCGCCGGAGATGTGATCGTCACCGACGGGCGGGTGCTGTCGGGGGCATTGAACTGCACGCTGTTGTCGGTGCTGGTGGAGGCGGTGTTGGTGTTGCCCGCCGCGTCACTGGCCCTCCCGGCGGCGATCGTGGCGATCACCGTGCCGCTGGTGGTCATGCCACTCACCGCCACGGTGTAGGTGCTCGGACCCCCGGAGACCGTGACCGACTTGGTGCCTCCCGCGGTGCCGGCGATCGCGACGTCGGCGCCGGCGAAGTCGCTCACCGACTCGCTGAAGACGGCCGTGAAGTTGATCGGCGAGGCATTGGTCGGATCGGCCTGACCCGTTGCCTGGTTGATCCTGACCGTCGGGCGGGTGGTGTCGTTGGAAACCGTGACCGTGACCGGGTTGGATGTCCACCGCACGCCCAGTATGTCCCGCGCCACCGCCGTCAGGGTATGGGTGCCGTTGGCGGTATTGGCCGTATTCCACGAAACCGAATAGGGAGCGGAAGTGTCCTCGCCGCCGAGGTTGGCCCCGTCGAGCTTGAACTGCACCCCCGCCACGGCGAGGGTCCCGACGATGCTCACGCTCGCCGTGACCGGGATCGTGCCGCTGACGGTGGTGCCCGAAGCCGGCGACGCCATGGTGACGATCAGGCTCCCGATCGGCAGCGGCAACTGGGCGAGAGCCCCGGTCGGCGCAAGCCCGCCCCAGCCGACCACGGCCGACAGGGCCGCTACGCAGGACAGTTTCCTCGCCCGGTTCATCAGATTAGCCGCAGATAAACGCCGATAAACAGATGAAATCCCCAGTCAGGAAGGTCATTGTTAATGAGACTTCGGCGTTCATCGGCGTCCATCGGCGGCTGTACTTGGGTTTTTGAAACCGCTTCTAAGGTTGCCGCGCCGCTCTGACCGCCTCGTAGGCGTCCAGATAGCCGGCCCCGACTTCGTGCCGCCCGTAGCCCGGCATCGGTCGCGCCGAGCGCTCCAGCGCGGCCTTGACCTGATCGGGAGTAAGCGACGGATTCGCCTCCAGCATCAGCGCGACCGTTCCCGACACGTGCGGCGTCGCCATGCTGGTGCCGCTGGCCGCCGCATACGACACCGCGTCGGTGCCGAGATTGACGACGTCTACCGCGAAGAAGGCGTTTAAGGCGATGCCCGTGGTCGCGCGAGCCGAAGCGATGTCCACCCCGGGCGCGGTGATCGTCGGGTGGTAGAGCGGATCTCCCGGAATGCCGCGCGAGGAGAAGTCCGCCAGCCTCGCGCCGTCCTTTTCTCCCGCCGCCGCGCAGATCACCCACGGCGCCACGCAGTACGGGTTGAGCGTGTCGGCAGCCGGCCCGTCGTTTCCTGCCGCGAACACCACGACCAGACCGGCATCGTGGGCGATCCTGCTCGCCACGTTTACCGGGTCGTCGGGTGCGAAGGCGCCAGTGGTTCCCCAGCTGTTGGAGACAACCCTGATGCCGTACTTCACGCGGTTGCGCAGCACCCAGTCGAAGCCCTCCAGCGCCGTGAGGATGAACAGCGCCTCGCCGGCACCGACGCCGACGAGGCTCGAGCCGGTGGCGATCCCGCGATACTTGCCCCCCAGCGTGGCGCCCGTGCCCGCGGCGATCCCGGCTACGTGCGTGCCGTGGCCGCTCGTCGTGTCCGTGTTGGAAAGCCCTTCGAGGACGAGCGGACCGGTTCCGAACAGGTCCGGAGCGAGCTTCACGTTCTGGATTACCTTGCTCCCGAATGTCAGGTCGCGATGGGTCGCGTCGATGCCCGAGTCGATCACGGCGACGGTGACGCCTTTGCCGGTGTAGCCCAGCTCGCTCCAGACGCGCGGCGCACCGATCAGCGGAGCGCTCTCGTCGAGCAGGTAGCCGAGCTGCCGGTTGTAGTAGAGGGACCGCAAGCCCGGCAAAGCGGGCAGGCTGCGTAGCTGCAGGCTCGTGCCCTGCACCGCCACCATCGGGAGCACACGAAACGGCCGGGCCTGGACGCCGGTGGCCCGGATCGCAAGCAGCTCGGCCGCGGTGGGATAGCGGCTGAACGTGAGCACCGCCTGGATGGGCTGGCCGGCTGCGGCGGACCGCAGCACCGAAGAGAGAACCGGGTCGATCTCGGGCGACGTCTGGACGCCGATCGCACCGGACAGCGGCACCAGGCTGAGCTGCGCCGGCGCGAGGCTCGCGCTCAGGACGAGCGCACCGGCAGCGGCGAAGCGCGCCAGGAATTCCCGCATCCCGCCTCGCCGTCTCTTCTGCATCGCGCTTCTCTCCCCTATTGATCGTTGCGGAAATGGTCGACTCGCCATTTCCGCACTGTGCGTTTCCCCTCGCCCTCCGGGAGAGGGGGAAGGGGTGAGGGTCGAGCGGTGCAACGCATTTACGTAAAGCTCGCGGATCGCCACGAAGACACAGCGGATTGTGGGCGCCGAATGTTGCGTGCCTGCGATCCGGCGCACGCCGATGGAACTACGATCCGCTGAGCGCGACCTGCACCCCGGGAACCGCGCTGTCAATCGAACGCGACAGCGGGAGCCTGGCTTGATACCACTCGATCGTCCGCGCCAGTCCCTGGCTGACCCGCCACGCCGGCCGATAGCCGAGCAGGCGCTCCGCCTTGGCGATGTCGGCCTGCGACGCGCGCACGTCGCCCGCGCGGAACTCGCGATACACGGGGCGAAGCGCGTGCAGATGCGGGTGACGGGGCTCGAGCAGTGACCGGATCGTCTCGAACAGCTCCTCGAGCGAGGTGCTCGCGTTCACCGCAACGTTGTAGACCTGGTTCAAAGCAGCCGGGTCCTCGACCGTGGCCGCGAGCAGATTCGCCTGCACGGCGTTCTCCACGTAGCAGAAATCGCGCGTCGTCTTGCCGTCGCCGTTGATGAACACCGGCTCGTTGCGGATCATCGCCGCGATCCACGCCGGGATCACCGCCGCGTAGGCGCCCTTGGGGTCCTGGCGCGGCCCGAACACGTTGAAGTAGCGCAGCCCGATCGAGGCCAGTCCGTAGCAGCGCGCGAATACACCGGCGTAAAGCTCGTTCACCGACTTGGTCGCCGCGTATGGCGACAGCGGCCGCCCGGTCTCGCCCTCGACCATGACCGATCCTGGATGATCGCCGTAGCTGGCGCTCGACCCGGCATAGACGAAGCGCGACACCCCCGCCGCGCGCGCCGCCGCCAGCATGTTGAGAAAGCCCGTGGCGTTGATGTCGTGGGCGAGGAGCGGATCGGACACCGACTGCGGCACGCTCCCGAGGGCCGCGTGGTGCAGCACGACGTCCACCGCGCGGCACGCGCGCCGGCAGTCGTCGGCCGAGCGGATGTCGCCCTCGATGAGGAGAAACCCCTTCCACTGATCCTCGGAAACGGCGCCCCGGACGTCGGCCAGGTTGGCGCGGTAGCCGAGGGAGAAATTCTCCAGCCCGATCACGCGCTGGTTCAGCCTGAGCAGGGCCTCGAGCAGGTGGGAGCCGATGAATCCGGCCACCCCCGTGACCAACCAGGTGCGGGGCCGGGCCGCGAGCCGGTCCTGTACTTCCTCGTATCTCGCCATGCCGCGATCCTGGGCCTCGCCCATGTCGCGCCGCCAGGAGGCGCCATGGTCCGGATGGACTGCGGCGGCCCCCTCACCCTTTCCCCTCTCCCGGGTAGAGAGGGGAAATCGGCAGCGGCAAGTCGCCTGTCGGCGAATTGCCGTGAGCCGGTATTTCAGTTGACGGCGGCGCTCCAGGCGCCCGCCCCTGGCACAGCTCCGACAGGATCTTCTCGTAGCGATGCACCATCGTGTCTTCCGAAAAGCGCGCCTCGACCATCCTGCGCGCTTCGCTTCCCATCCTTATGCGGACCGCGCGGTCGGCCAGAATCGCCAGCTTATCCACCAGCGCGCCCGTGTCGCCCACCGGAAACAGAAAACCGTTGCGCCCGGGCACGATCATTTCGGCGGCGCCGCCGACTTCGGAATGGACCACGGGCCTGCCCAAGGCCATGGCTTCGATCGCCGCCAGCGAAAAGGTCTCGGTCAGGCTGCACAGGACCGCGGTATCGCACGCCGCGACGTATGGGCGGACGTCATTTTGAAGTCCCGTGATCACGATGTCGCTCCGGACCCCGAGTGCGCACGCGCGGGCCTCGACCGCCCCGCGCATCTCGCCCTCGCCGATCATCAGCGCCCGGGCGGGGACGCCCCTGTCGCGGAGAGCGGCAACCGCGTCCACCAGCTGCAAGTGGTTCTTTTCCGGGCGCAGCAGCGCCGCAATGCCGATCACGTAGTCCGCATCGGAAAAGCCGAGCGCTTTCCGCAATGCCGCCCGCTCCTCGGGACTCCACGCGTCGCAGAACTCGCTGGTATCAACGCCGTTGTGGATCACCCGGTTTCGGCGCGAGAACACGCCGCGACGCCGCCAGTAGCGCCTCTGGTTTTCGGAAATGAAGACCGAGCAATCCGCGGTCCAGAAGAACCACCGGTAAAGCGCCATCTGGAGCTGCTCCTTCACCTTGAGAAGCCGCGTCGAATGATAAGTGACGACCAGCGGCGTTCGGAGGCGTGAAAGTCGCCGCGCAAGCGAGGAATACATCAGCGCATATGAATTCTCCGCGACGATCACCGACGGCCGGATGCGGGAAATGTGCGCGGCGAAATCGCCCAGGGCGCGCAGGTCGAAATAACGGCCCGCGTTGAGGCACCGCACGGTCCCCCCGTCGCGCAGCTGAAGGCGGTCGAGCTGATCGGCCACGTTCTTGATGTACACCGCGTGGCACTCGTTTGCGCGCTCCGCGAGGCGATTCATCAGCGTGATCGCGTGGCGCTCGGCCCCGCCGACCGACAGCGAGGCGGTAACGAACATCACCCGCATCGTGGTTTCGCCGGAATGCGGCGCTCAGAACCTGTTGAGCACGGTGCCGATGACCCGGATACCTGTATCCCCCAGCTCCCGGATCACGCCCGCCGCATCGGCGAGGCGGGTGTGATCCTTGCGGGCGAGCACCATGACGCTGCCCGCCCGGAACGCCACGCTTTGCGCGTCCGCGTAGTGCCGAGCGGGCGGGGTATCGAAGAGGATGACATCGAACTCGGCCCGCAGCCCTTCCAGCAGGATGCCGAGCGCATGGCGCGAGAGCAGCTCCTGCGGGTTGGGCGGAGGCGCGCCGGCGGGCAGGATGGAAAGCGTCCCGATGTTCGGCAGCGGAATCACCGCGCCGCGATCGGCGCGATCGGAGAGGACCGCCGAGAGCCCGATCCGGTTGGGAAGATTGAAAATCCGATGCTGCCGCGGGGCGCGCAGGTCCGCGTCAATCAGGAGCGTGCGCTCGCCGAGCTGCGAAAACAGGACGGCCAGGTTGGCAACCACGTAGCTGCGGCCCTCGCCGGGGCCCGGGCTGACGATTGCGAGCACCCGCTGGCTGGCCTCCGTGCTGGACCATCGAAACAGCAACTGCGTCCGCAACGCCCGCAATTCCTCGGCGCGCGGGTGAGACGGTTCGTACGCGACGACCAGCTCGGTGCTGACGCCGTCGTTGCCGGGCAGCAACTGGGGAAAATCGAACTGCTTTGCAAGCGCGCTGCGCAGGTCGTCCTCGGTGATCAGGCCCGCGCGCAGCGCCGCTTCGCCGAACCTCAGGCCCTTCCCCTGCTGCAGCTCCAGCACCCGCTCGATGTCGCTGGCGCCGAGCTTGCCCCGCTCCGCGAGTATGCCGCCGATGCGGCGCTCCTGGCGCGCGATGACGCGGCTGGAGCCCTCGATCGGCAGAACGTTCTCCTGGGCTTTCATCGCCATGGCTCAGCCCGGGCTTGGCAAGGAGCGTCTGCCGCCGGCATGGCCCAGCAGGGGCAGTGAAGACGAGCGCTGCATGTTGAGCGCCGCCAGCAATGGCACGTTCAACCCGCCCGCCAGATCGTCGATCAAGCGCACGCGCCGGTCGAGCATCTCGCGCAGGATCACGATGGCGACGCCCAGCATCGTTCCCACGACCGCCGACAGCGCGATATTGAGCACGAGCTTGGGACTGTAGGGCTTGCGCGGGGCGACTGCCGGGGTGAGCATGGTGATGTTGGTCTGGCTGGCGCGGCTCTCGACCTGGCTCACGACGGAACGCTGCAAGGCGGTCTCGTACGTCCGCTGGGTCGTCTCCACGTTGCGCGTGAGCACGGCAAGCTCATTGCGGTTCACCTTGTTCTCCAGCAACTGGGCGCGCAACGCCGCCATGGCGTTCCTCAATTCCGCCTCGCGCCGCAGGCTCTGGCGCCTCGAGTTCTGGATCCCCGCCACGACTTTCTTCATCTCGCCGTCGAGCCTCTCGCGCCGGGCCTGGTTCTCGGAGACCTGACGCTGGTAGAGCGGGTAGTTGCGCCCGTATTGCGTGGCAAGCTCCTGCAGCTTCGTTTCTCCTTCGAGAAGATCCGTGTTCAGCTTCTGGATGAAGGGGTTGTTGAGCACGTCCGGCAGCCCATCCGGAAGGGCGCCGCGCTCGAAATACTGGCGCGCCTGCCGCTCCCGCGCCTCCCAGTCTATGGTCTGTTCCTGGGCTTTCGCGAGCTGGCTGGACAGCTCTCCCAGGCGCGTGCTTTCGACATCGTAGCGCTCGTCGGCCGAGACGATCCCGTACTTCCTCTGATAGTCGGTGAGCCTGGCTTGGGTTT
>DAIDBG010000037.1 GCA_027310225.1 bacterium
GGTCGTACCTGTGGGAAGCCGGCCAGCCGGGCCGCTACCGGATCATGGCGCGCGCCACCGATGAAGCCGGCCGCGTGCAGCCGCAAATCCCGTGGAACTACCAGCGCAAGTATTTCGACGGCATCGTGCCGACCGACGTCACTGTCGTTTAGGTTGATTAATCCATGCACATCGTCGTCTGCGCGAAGCTCGTGCCTGATCCGGAAGCCGCTTTCAGCATGTTCCGCATTGACGGGCAGGCAAGGAAAGTGGTCCCCGCGCCGGGGCTGCGGTGGGTGATGAGCCCGTTCGATGAGCAGGCGGTGGAGGCGGCGCTGCGCATCCGGGAGAAACGGCCGGGAACCCGGGTGAGCGTCATGACCCTGGGGGCCGAAACCGCGCGCAACGCGCTCAAGCACGGGCTCGCCATGGGCGCCGACGACGGCGTGCTGCTCGCGGACGCGGCGTTCGAGGACGGCGACAGCTATACCACGGCGCTCGCGCTGTCGGGCGCGATCCGCAGGCTCGGCGGCTGCGATCTGGTGCTCACCGGACGCCAGGCCGCCGACGGGAATGCCGGCGTGGTCGGGCCGGGCCTCGCCGAGCTGCTGGGCGTGCCGCTGGTTTCGTTTGCGAGGGACGTGCAGGCGGAAGGCCGCACCGTGCGCGTCGAGCGCGTGCTCGACGACGGCACGGAAGTCGTGGAAGCGCCGCTGCCGGCGGTGGTGACGGTGTCGAACGAGCTGGGCGCCGCGCGCGCGCCCAGCCTGCGCGAGACCCTGCACGCGGCGCGCAAGCCGGTTGTGGCGTGGTCGGCCGCCGACCTCGGGTTGCCGGCGGGCGAGATCGGTGCCGCGGGGATACGCTGCGTGCGCGAGCGCGTGTTCGTGCCGGTGAAGGACGGCCGCTGCGAAATGATGGAGGGCGCCTCGCCCGAAGAGCAGGCGGCAAAGCTTGCGCTGCGGCTGCGCGAGGCGAAGGCGATATGAGCGGAGCGCTGGTCATCGTCGAGCTGGTGCAGGGCCGGCCTGCCATGGCGAGTTTCGAGCTCCTCGGTCTGGCGCGAGACGTCGCGGCGCCGACCGGCGGCGGTGTATGCGCGCTCCTGTTCAGCGCCGACCGGGCGGCGGCCGCGTTGTTGATCGCACGCGGCGCCGACCGGGTGTTCGCGGTTGGCGACCCGCTGGCGGCCGATTACAACAGCGATACATGGCTGGCGTACGCGGAGCGCGCGGTCAGGGAAGCCGCGCCCGCGGTCGTCCTCGCTAGTCACACCACGAGCGGCGCGGACCTTGCGCCGCGGCTGGCGTTCCGGCTGGAGAGCGCGGTCGCAACGGGCTGTGTGTCGGTCGCAGCGGAGGGCGGCGTGCTGCGCTTCACGCGCCCCTGCTACGGCGGCAATGCGCGCGAGACGGTTTCATTCAGGACGCTGCCGGCGGTCGCGACCGTGCGCGGCGGCTGCCATGACGCCGTGCCGGCGGACCCGGCGCGGCAGGGCGGGATCGTCGCGCTCAACGGCGGCGTGCCGGCTTCACGCCTGCGCGTTGTCGAGCGCCGCAAGGAGAACCCGCAACGGGCCCGGCTGGAAGATGCGCGCGTAATCGTGGCCGGCGGGCGCGGGCTGAACGGCCCCGAGGGATTTCGGGTGCTGGGAGAGCTGGCCGAGGCGCTGGGGGGCGTCGTGGGCGCGAGCCGCGTGCCGTGCGATCTGGGGTGGTGCCCGCCTTCGCTGCAGATCGGATTGACCGGCAAGACGGTCCATCCGGATCTGTATGTCGCCGTCGGCATTTCCGGCGCGAGCCATCACCTGGCGGGCTGTGGCGGCGCCAGGAACATCGTCGCCATCAACACCGACCCGGACGCGGCGATCTTCAGGGACGCGCGCTTCGGGATCGTCGGCGATTTCCAGAAAGTGGTGCCCGCCCTCGTGGCCGAGGTGCGGAAACTCAGGGCCGGGTGCTGACGTCCGGCACGCGGGCCCGATCTGACGGAGCAACGAGCATGGCATTCGAAGCCTTGTTGGCGGAATACGAAGCGCGGCGCGCCAGGGCGCTCGCGGGGGGCGGCGAAGACAAATACGCGAAGCGCAAGGCGGCGGGCGTATGGAGCGCGCGCGAGCGCATCGCCTACCTCGTGGACCAAGGCTCTTTCATCGAGTCGGGGCTGTTCGGCGCCTCGGGCGTGTATCCCGAGCAGGCGGACGAGACGCAGACCGACGGCAAGCTCGCGGGCTACGCCCGCATCAACGGCCGCGACGTCTGCCTCGTCGTAAACGACTTCACGGTGAAGGGCGCCTCCACCAGCGCCACCAACAGCAAGAAGATCGCGCACATGAAGCGCACCGCGACCGAGCGCGGCATGCCGCTCGTGGTGATCGGAGAGTCCACCGGCGCGCGGCTGCCCGACGCGATGGGCTCGCGCGGCATGGGATTGCTGCTCGGCAACGACAACACCCAGTTCCGCCGCACCCGCGAGACGCCGATGTGCGCCGCGGCCTTCGGCCCCTCCTTCGGGTCCTCGACCTGGCTCATGTGCCAGGCCGATTTCGCGGTGATGCAGAAGGGCGCGACGATGGCGGTTTCGAGCCCGCGCCTCGTGTCCATGGCGCTGGGAGAGAAGGTGAGCGCGGAGGAGCTCGGCGGATGGCGGCTGCACGCTGAAATTACCGGTCTCACGGACCAGGTGGTGGACACCGAAGAGGAAGTGTTCGATGCGATCAAGCGCTTTCTCTCCTACCTGCCCGGCCACCATAACGAGGCGCCGCCCGATGCGCCGGTGCCGGCGGGCTCGGGCGCCGACCTGGACAAGGTGTTCGCCATGCTCCCCGAGAGCCGCACCCAGGTCTATGACATGAAGCGCGTCATCCACGCGATCGTGGACAAGGACACGCTGTTCGAGCTGAAGCCGCGCTTCGGCAGGAGCGCCGTCACCGCGCTCGCGCGGCTCGGCGGAAAAAGCATCGGTGTGGTCGCCAACAATCCGCTGCACCGGGGCGGCGCGCTCGACGCCGACGCGTGCCGCAAGATCGTGGACTTCCTCGTGCTGTGCGACTCGTTCAACGTGCCGATCGTGCTGCTCGTGGACACGCCGGGCTTCCAGATCGGCACCGAAGCCGAGCGCGCCGGCGCGCCGGGCAAGATCATGAATTTCATGAATGCAATGACGCTCGTCACCGTGCCGCGGCTCTCGGTGATCATCCGCAAGAGCTACGGGCGCGCCTATGTCTGCATGGGCGGCGGGCGCCACTCCGATGACATCGCGGCGTGGCCCACCGCGGAGGTGAGCTTCATGAGTCCCGAGTTCGCGACCAGGATCGTGCACGGCGTGGGCCAGGGCGAGCCCGGCTTCGAGGAAAAATTCGCGCAGATCCAGAAGGACAACGACGTGTGGGGGCTCGCCGCGGTTTACGCCGCGCAAGCGGTGATACGGCCCGAGGAGACCCGCGACTACCTGATCCGCATGCTCGAAGTGCACCGTCTGCGCATCACGAAGGGCGTGGGGCAGCACTTGATGAGGACGTGGCCTACCAGCTACTAATACAAACGTGCCAACGTCCCGGTGGCCGTCGGCTACCTCAACCAAGGCAGGATGCGTGCGCTCGCGGTGACCAGCCGGAAGTGCGTCAGCCAACTACCCGACGTGCCTACGGTGGCTGAGAACATTGCGGGCTTCGAGAACCTAGGCTGGTGGGCACTGATGGTGCCTGCCGGTACGCTGAAGCCAGTGATCGAGAAGATCCAGCGCGATGTTGTCCGGATACTACAGTCCCCGGAGGTGCGTACTCGTCTTGATCAGTTGGGCATAGACCCGATCGGCAGCAGCCCGGCCGAGTTCACCCGGCAACTGAGGCGGGAATCGGAGCAATGGGCCAAGATTGCCTGCAAGCGTGAGCTGCAGGTGAATTGAGCCGGATTTCCAGACTTTCGACGTCGCGAGTATGCTGGCGTTCCTTTCCGGGCGCACCTTCCTTATTGGCGCATGCGGGATGCACGAAATAGAGGGCACATTCCATGAATATTATCCGAGGCATACCCCCGATTCTGACGGCCGTGGCGGCGTTACTGCTTCAGTCGCCGGCGCTGGCGCAGGCCTACCCCACCAAACCGGTGCGCTTCATCGTACCGTTTGCCCCGGGCGGTAACACCGATGTCCAAGGGCGGCTCATTGGCCAGAAACTCTCCGAGATATGGGGACAGCAAGTAGTGATCGACAATCGCCCGGGCGCCGGGGGCACCCTTGGTGTTGAGCTTGCCTCGAAAGCGGCGCCCGACGGCTACACCATCGTGCTGGCCTCTTTCGGCAATATCCTGGTGGGCCCCAGCCTCTACCAAAAGCTCGGTTACGATCCGGTCAAGAATCTCGACCCGGTGGTGCTCGTGTCCACTCCGCCAGGCCTCATGACAGTCAACCCTTTGCTGCCCGCGAAGAACGTCAAGGAATTCATCGCCTATGCGCGGGCGAATCCCGGCAAGCTCAACTATGGGTCGGCAGGCAACGGCACCTGGAACCACCTGTTCGCCGAGCAGTTCAAGGCGTTGGCGAAGATCCAGATGACGCACGTGCCGTATAAGGGCGCGGCGCCCGCCGTGACGGACCTCATCGGCGGGTACCTTCAGGTTGTGTTCGCGCCGTTCCCGACCGCCATGCCGCACGTGAAGAGCGGACGGCTGCGCGCCCTGGCGGTGACCAGCGCGCAGCGCAGCCCGGTGCTGCCGGAAACGCCGACCGTGTCCGAATCAGGCTTGCCGGGATACGAGGCAGCGAGCTGGTTCGCGGTACTGGCGCCGGCGGGCACGCCCAAGGCGGTCATCCACAAGGTGAACGCAGACATCAACCGGATCTTCGCGCGGCCCGATGTCAGAGCGGCATTCACCTTCGATGGGTCCGAACCGGCTGGCGGCACGCCCGAGGATCTCGCCGGGTCGATCCGTGAAGGAATGGCGAAGTGGGGCAAACTGGTGCGCGATCTTGGCGTCAAGCTCTGATATGCCTCGCAGCGGGATGAAGCAAGCCCCGGCTACGTATCGTCGCTACCGGGATCTCGTGATTCGCAGGATAGAGGCGATTCCGGTCGCGATCCCCCTCTCGCGCCCCATCCGGTGGGCGCGCGGCGAGATCAGGACCATCGATAACGTGATCGTGGTCGTGACACTCTCTAACGGCACGCAAGGCATTGCGGATGCGCCGCCGCGGCCGACCATCTATGGAGAGACGCAGCGGTCTCTCGTCACCATTGTCGCGGACCATTTCGCAAAGCGGCTCGCCGGCATCAACGCTTTTGACATGGCCGGCGTGTGGTCGGCGCTTGACGCGATTGCGTGGAATCCCGCCGCCAAGGCGGCCATCGACATGGCGCTTCACGACGCGCAAGCGAGGACACTGGGCATCTCGTGCGCTCAACTCCTTGGCGGCACGATGAAGCCGCTGCCAGTGAACTGGCGTTTGCGACTGGGCTCGAAAAGGGAGGTTCTCGCCGACGCGGAGCACATGATGAAGAAACATGGCTTCCGTGCGCTCAAGGTAAAGTGCGGCGTCGACCGCGACAAGGACATCGACATATTGCGCGCGCTGCGCAAGCTCGTCGGCGACCAGGTCGAGCTCACCATCGACTGCAATCAGGGCTACAGTGTTCAGGACTTGATCGAGGCCGCGCCGCACTTCGAAGAGCTCAACATCGCGCTCGTCGAGGAACCGGTCGCAGCCCGCGACGGCGCCGGCAAGCGCTTCGCCGCCGAGCGCATGCGCGTGCCGATTTCGGGCGACGACTCGTGCATGACGCCGGATGATGTGCTGCACGAGCTGAAGCTCGGGGGCATCCGCGCGGTCGTCATCAAGTGCGCGCGCAGCGGCTACACGCGATCGCGCCAGATCCTCGCGCTCGCGATGGCCCACTACGCCGCCGCGCACAATGGCACGCAGGCCGACATGCAGATCGGCACCGCCGCCGCCGGGCATTTTGCCTGTACCTATCCGGCGATGCACGCGCACGAGTTGAGCAGTTTCCTCGACGCCAAGGATCACGTCTCAGATCGGGACATCGCGATCAAGGACGGCAAGCTAATCCTGCCGGAAGGCCCCGGCATCGGTTTGACCCTCGACGCGAACAAGCTGAAAAAGTACCGGCTCGATTAACGGGCGGACGCGTCGTTTTTCGAAGGCGCTAGCAGCCTCTCGGACTTGAAGTTCCGAAGGGCTGCTAAAGGAGTGTGTCGGCACAAAGTCCGACACACTCCTGGTCGTCCACGCGTCAGTCCCGCTTCAGGCCGCGCGCTTTCGCCCGATCGCCGCACGCAGCGTTGATGAGATCCGCCATTGCCCGCGCCGCCGCGGTCCGGTAGCCGTCCCGCCGCCAGAACATCGCAACGGTGCGCGTGATGGGCGGCACCAGCTTGACACAGTGCAGGCTGGGGACGGTCTTCGCGATCCGCTCCGTGAGGATCGTCGCGAGCGCCATACTGCTCACCGCAGCCAAAGCCGCCTGAACCGAATTGATCTCGAGGACGACGCGGGGTTTTGCTCCAACCAGTGAAAAGCGGCTTTCCAGCAGGCGGCGGGACGGGAACTCGGCGGTGAGCAACATCAATGGCTCGCCGTCGAGCGCGGTCACGTGGATTCTCCTCTTGCGCGCCAGCCGGTGCTTCGCGCCCACCACCAGTGCCAGCGGTTCGTCAAAGAGCTTCTCCGCCACGACGTTATCGGTGGCAGGCGGCGCGTAGGCGATGCCGAGGTCCAGATTGCCCTTGCCCAGCTCCCCTTCCAGCTCCGCGGTGCGCAATTGGCGTACGGTAACGTGAACCCCGGGATACAACCTGGAAAATCGCGCGAGCAGTGGCGGGAGCAGCGAGCCGCTGAAGGATTCGAAGACGCCGATCGTGAGCGTGCCGCGCGTCAGGCCTTCCAGTTCCGAGATGGCGACGGTGGCGGAGTTGATCGCATTCAGCGCCTGCTGCGCGTATTCGCGCAAGGCCTCGCCGGAGGGGGTGAGATACACCTTGCGCCCGACGCGATCGAACAGGGTGCTGCCGATCTCCTCTTCCAGCGCCTTGATCTGGTGCGACAGCGTCGGCTGAGTCACCCGCAGCTGATCGGCGGCGCGGGTGAAGCTGAGCTTCTCCGCCACGGCGAGGAAATAACGCAGGTGACGCAGTTCCACGGCGCCAGGAAGTATGTGCAATGTCTATCAATATAATAAGAATATATCATTTGTTCTATGAATGCCCCAGGGGTAACCTGCACGTAGCCGACGGGGCCGCGCCGGAGAGACCCGGGAAGCGCAGGAGGAGAGACATGATCAAGGGCATCCTGCTGGTTGTTTCTCTTGTCATCTGGCCCGCGAGCAGCGGCCTCGCCCAGGTTTTCCCGAGCAAGACCATACGCTTCATTGTTCCGTTTCCTGCGGGGGGCGGCGCCGACCTGTGGGCCCGCGTCATCGGCGAGAAGCTCACGGCGGCGTGGGGGCAAAACGTCATCATCGACAACCGCAGCGGCGCCTCGGGCATCATCGGCACGGAACTGGCGAGCAGGGCCACGCCCGACGGCTATACGCTGTTGATGGGAACCACCGGGACACACGCCACGAATCCCGTCGTCTTCAGCAAGCTCAACTACGACTCGATCCGGGACTTTGCCCCGATTTCCAATTTCGTGGACACGCCATTCATGCTGGTCGCGCACCCTTCCGTTCCCGTCAAGTCGTTGAAGGACCTGATGAGCCTCGCCAAGGCGCGCCCGGGGCAGCTTAACTACGCTTCTTTCGGGATCGGAAGCTCCGCGCATCTCGCCGGCGAGCTCTTCAAATCCATGACCAAGCTCAACATCGTGCATGTGCCGTACCGGGGCGGCCCCCCCGCGATGGTCGATCTGCTCAGCGGACAGGTGTCGTTGATGTTCAACAGCCTGCCCGCAGTGATCCCGCAGGTCAAAGCGGGGCGATTGCGGGGGATTGCCGTCGCATCCGCCCGTCGCGCGAAGGGAATACCGGAGATTCCGACGTTCGGCGAGGCGGGCTTGCCCGGTTTTGAAGCGGGGTCGTGGTATGGCGTCTTCGCTCCCAGCGGCACGCCCGGCGCCGTGATCGCCAAGCTGCACTCCGAAATCGTGCGCATGCTGGGTTCGCCCGACATCCAGCAACGCCTCGTCGCCGAGGGCGCAGACCCGGTCGGCAACACTCCCGAACAATTCGCGGAACAAATCAAGCGCGACATCGCCAAGTGGGGCAAGGTCGCGCGAGAGGCGGGCATCCGCGCGGAATAGAGCCCGAGCCGCCGAACACGGTCGCAAGGCCTTGCCCCGACGCCGGCTGACCCAACCGATCATGGAAAAGGAGAGTTGACGATATGGATACGGCACAGACGACGCCCAAGGTAATACCGATGACGCCCAAGCTGTCCTTTGGTACCACGGTCCGCGACTGGCAAGAGGGCATCAATGTCACCCGATTGCGGGAGGAGCGAGCGGCGCGGGCCCGCAAGATCATGCGCAAGCACGGCGTTGCGGCTCTCGTGGCGAGCGAGCCCCCGAGCGTGCGCTACCTGACGGGGCTGCGCGTCGCTCCCCTGCACCAAACGACCTATGTGCTGTTCTTCGCCGACGACCCCGACCCGGTGATCTTCGCGCACGCCGGCTGGTACCAGCAGATGCCCGAGGACGCGCCCTGGATCAAGCATTGGCG
>DAIDBG010000053.1 GCA_027310225.1 bacterium
TTCGAATCCCGAGACCTATCGCGAGACGCTTGAAACCAACCTGCTCGGGCCGTTGCTGCTGTGCCGGGCCGTGGTGCCGCTCATGAAGAGGCACCGCTACGGGCGCATCGTCAACATGTCGAGCGGGCAGGGCCAGCTCTCCGACATGGGCGCCGGCACCCCGGCCTACCGCGTTTCCAAGGCCGCGCTCAACGCGCTGACCCGCACGCTGGCGGCGGAATTGAAAGGCACGGGGATCCTCGTCAACTCGATGTGCCCGGGCTGGGTGAAGACCGACATGGGCGTGGCGTCCGCGCCGCGCACGGTGGAGCAGGGCGCGGACACGGCGGTGTGGCTCGCGACGCTGCCGGGCGACGGGCCGAGCGGCGGGTTCTTCCGCGACCGCAAGCCGATCTCCTGGTGAAGCGCAGCGGGAGGCCGCCGCTGCCCGCAGTTCCGCGGAACATGTCGCGCGCGCGCCGGTCAAACGCGGCGTCAGGGGCAAGGTCACCCCCGTTATGGAGAGGGAAATGGAAACGAAACGAAAACTCATCGTTGGCGCAGGGGTCGCGGCCGTGCTGGTCGCCGCCCTCACGGCCGGGGGTGTCAGGTTGTATCAGCCGCTGATGCCGCGCGCGCAAGCCGATGCGGCCGTCGCGGCCCAAGCCACGGCGCCGGCGGCTTTGCCGGCACCCCGGGGACTGCCCGATTTCTCGTCGCTGGTGGAGCGCTACGGGTCGGCGGTGGTCAACATCAGCGTGATGCAGACCGTGAAAACCGGGACCGGAGAGCCGCAGTTCCGCGGTTTCGACGAGAACAACCCGTTCTTCGAATTCTTCCGGCGCTTCCAGATCCCGGCGCCGCAGGGCGAGGCCCCGGCGCATGGGCTGGGCTCGGGCTTCATCGTGAGCCCCGACGGCCTGATCCTCACCAACGCGCACGTGGTGCAGGATGCCTCGGAGGTCACGGTCAAGCTCACCGACAAGCGCGAGTTCAAGGCCAAGGTCGTGGGTTCCGATCGGCAAAGCGATGTGGCGGTGTTGAGGATAGACGCCAAGAACCTGCCGACGGTAAAACTCGGCAAGTCGGAAGACGTGCGCGTGGGTGAATGGGTGGTCGCGATCGGCTCGCCGTTCGGGTTCGAGAACTCGGTGAGCGCCGGCATCGTGAGCGCCACGAGGCGCGCGCTGCCCGACGGGACCTACGTGCCCTTCATCCAGACCGACGTCGCGGTCAATCCCGGCAATTCCGGCGGGCCGTTGTTCAACCTGAAGGGCGAGGTGATCGGCATCAACTCGCAGATCTACAGCCGCACCGGGGGCTACCAGGGCCTCTCGTTCGCGATCCCGATTGACCTTGCCGCCAAGGTGGAGGACCAGATCGTCCAGTACGGCAAGGTCACCCGCGGCCGCATCGGCGTCACGATCCAGGAGATGAACCAGTCGCTGGCCGATTCGTTCGGTCTCAAGAAACCGGACGGCGCGCTCGTCAACTCGGTGGAGAAGGGCAGCCCCGCGGAGAAGGCGGGCATCGAAACCGGCGACGTGATCCTCAAGATCAACGGTAAGGCAATCGGCCGCTCGATTGATCTGTCGAGCCAGGTTGCCGACCTCAAGCCCGGCAGCACGGCGAAACTCGAGGTGTGGCGCAAGGGCGCATCGCGCGAGATCACGGTGACCGTGGGCGAGGTGAAAGATCCAAAACTCGCGGCCGGCGCCGCGGCCAGCCCTGACGGGGGCCGCCTGGGGCTCACCGTACGCGCCCTCACGCCGGACGAGCAGAAGCAGGCGGGCGTCACCGGCGGATTGTTCGTTGAGGACGTGGGCACGAACAGCGCGGCGGCCCGGGCCGGCATCCAGCCGGGCGACATCATACTCGCGCTCAACAGCACGCCCGTCAAAGACGTCGAGCAGCTGCGCAAAGGGGTCGCGAAATCGGGCAGGCGCGCGGCGCTCCTGGTGCAGCGCGAAGACGCGAGGATCTTCGTTCCGGTTGACCTCGGCTGACGCTCCGGATGTAAGCGGTGCCGCCGGGCATCGGCGCGCCGTCTTCGAATCGGGAGCCGTGAGCGGCAGGCTGCCTGCGTTTGAGCTGCTGCAGGCGCTGCCGCGCGCGCAAAAAAATTCCCCGCCGCCCGGGCGGGGAATCCTGCGCGAGAATCGCGGCGATCAGACGCCGAGAATCTTCTTCGCCTTGTCCAGAGCTGCCGCGGAATCGGCGTGCTTGCCCGCCTTGTGGAGCGCTTCGCCGTCGGCGCGCAGTTTCTTCACTTCCGTCATCTGCGCGTCGGAGAGCTTGGCTTTCGGCAGGGCGGCGTCAATCGCCTTCATTTCCTTCGGGCAGGAAGCAGCGGAGGCAACGCCGCTTGCCAGGGCGAGGCTGAGAGCGATCAGGATGCTGCGGATTTTCATGTGTTTCTCCTCAAAATGGTTGATTGCGGGGTGCAAGTGTAAGCCGCGCGGCGCCGTCTGACGACTGCCTCCCCCTTGGCGTATGGTGCACGCGCGGGAGGCGGTAAAATCCGGGGCAGTCACAAGACGTCGGATTCCGCTTGGCTCACCGGCAGCTAACAGCAACGCCCGGGGTGTTATTCCCGTTGACGCGCGAGACCATCGCCGGGCGTCTCGCCCGGCCCGTGCCCGCGCCCGGACCGGAGGACCGGCACCTCGCCGCGCTGCCGCCCGGCGCGCGGGTGACGCACGCCGCGGTGCTGGTGCCGCTCGTCCACCGCGCCGACCGGGTGGGCGTACTGCTCACCCAGCGCACTTCCCACCTCGACGACCACGCCGGGCAGATCAGCTTTCCGGGCGGGCGGGTGGAGGCGGGCGATGCGAGCCGCGAGGAGACGGCGCTGCGCGAGACCGAAGAGGAGATCGGGCTCGCCCGGAGCGCGGTCGCAT
>DAIDBG010000064.1 GCA_027310225.1 bacterium
AGGCTATACATGGCGGCCGCCCGCTCACCGCCGGCGTCCGAGCCGCAGAAGAGATAGTTTTTCCGACCGAGCGCCACCGCGCGCAGCGCCCGCTCGGCGGCGTTGTTGTCGATCTCGATCCGGCCATCGTCGCGGTAGCGGGTGAGCGCCGTCCAGCGCGAGAGCACGTAGCCCATCGCCTTGGCCAATTCCGACTTCTTCGACACCCGCGTGAGCGTCTGGCGCAGCCACTCGCGCAACGATTCCAAGAGCGGTCCGGCGCGCGCCTGTCGGATCCCTGCCCGTTCATCCGGCGGCTTGCCGCGAATTTCGGACTCGACGGCATACAGCGCCCCGATGCGCTCGAGCGCCTCAGCGGCGACCGGAGATGGGTTCGCCTGATGGATGTCATAGAAAGCGCGTCTGGCGTGCGCCCAGCAGGCCGCCTCCTGGACGCGCTCCCCGTAAAGATGACCGAACCCCGCATAGGCATCGGCCTGCAGGATGCCGCGGAATTTCCCCAGATGGCCTCGCGGGTGCTCACCGCGCCGGTCAGGCGAATAGCGAAACAGCACCGCCGGGGCCTGTTCACTGCCCGCGGGCCAATCATCGCGCACGTAAGTCCACAGCCTTCCCGTCTTGGTCCTGCCGCGCCCCGGATCGAGCACCGGCACCGGGGTGTCGTCGGCATGGAGCTTCCCGGCAGAGAGCACGGAGCAGGCCAGGGCCTCGATCAGCGGATCCACCAGCCGGAAGCCGCCGCCGTCCCACTCGGCCATGGTCGAGCGCTCGAGCTCCACCCCCTCGCGGGCGTAGATCTGCGCCTGGCGATACAGCGGCAGGTGATCGGCATACTTCGAGGTGAGGATATGCGCGAGCAGCCCCGGCCCGGCGAGCCCTCGATCGATCGGGTGCGAGGGGGCTTCCACCTGCACGATGCGCTCACACACCGGGCACGCGAGCTTCGGGCGCACATGGCGGATCACCCGGAAGCACGCCGGCACGTAATCGAGTATCTCCGAGACGTCCTCGCCGATCTTGCGCATCGCCGCGCCACAGTCCCGGCAGTTGCACGCGGGCACGTGCTCGATGCGAGTGCGCGGCAGGTGCTCGGGCAGCGGGCGGCGAACCGGCTGCGCCTTTTCATCAGTATGGGGTTTGCGTGCTGCGGCAACTTGCGCCTGGGTGCTCTGCAATTCTTCGAGCCGCAGTTCCAGTTGCTCGACCTCGCGGTCCAACTTCTCGGAGCGGCGCCCGAGCTGCAGGCGCTTTAACTTCGCGATGATGAGTTTCAGGTGCTCGATCTCGGCACGGCCCGAGCGCACCAACTGTTTCAGTTCTTCAACGTCGTCGGGCAGAGCGTCGCGTTCAGGACTCATGTGAGCGGTCTACGAGGCGCCGAGGATAGTTGTGATCTTATGCATCTGTCATTATGACGGCGCCCGCTCGCAAAAGTTCCGAGCGCCTTACGCCGCGAGCTCCGGCCGCCAGGCCTACACCGCCCGCGGGAAGAGGGCCGTCACCGGACGCTTACCTTACTACTCAGGAGCGCTACAAAAAAAACAAAAGCCCCGACCCGTTATCGGGTGGGGCTTTCGTTTTTTGGGTGCCTGACGATGTCCTACTTTCGCACGGAATACACCGTACTATCATCGGCGCTGGGGCGTTTCACGGCCCTGTTCGGAATGGGAAGGGGTGGGACCACCTCGCTATTGTCGTCAGACGTAGCCTTTGGCTTTCAGCAGTCAGCCGAAAGCGAAATCGGAAGAAGTAAAGAATGGGTGATTGCATCTGGCAAACCTTGTTCGCCCCGAACCGAAGCTCCCAGCTGACCGCTGAAAACTTAGCTCACGGTTATAGGATCAAGCCGCACGGGCAATTAGTACCGGTTAGCTCAAAGGATTACTCCTCTTACACATCCGGCCTATCAACGCGGTGGTCTTCCGCGACCCTTTAGGGGGATCAAGTCCCCGGGAAGTCTCATCTTGAGGCGAGTTTCCCGCTTAGATGCTTTCAGCGGTTATCTCTTCCGCACATAGCTACCCGGCAATGCCACTGGCGTGACAACCGGTACACCAGAGGTGCGTCCACTCCGGTCCTCTCGTACTAGGAGCAGCCCCCCTCAAACTTCCAACGCCCACTGCAGATAGGGACCAAACTGTCTCACGACGTTTTAAACCCAGCTCACGTACCACTTTAAATGGCGAACAGCCATACCCTTGGGACCGGCTACAGCCCCAGGATGTGATGAGCCGACATCGAGGTGCCAAA
>DAIDBG010000083.1 GCA_027310225.1 bacterium
GCATACACCTGCGCGGCTACGCGCAGAAGAACCCGACGCAGGAGTACAAGCGCGAAGCGTTCGAGCTGTTCTCGCTCATGCTCGAGATGATCAAGGCCGAGGTGACCCGGATCCTGATGACGGTGCAGATCCGCAGCGCCGAGGAGCTGCAGGCAGTCGAGGAGCCCGGGACACCGAGAAACGTGCAGTACCAGCACGTGGAACTTGGCGGAGGCGACACGGCTGTCGAGACCGAGGCGGAAGGCGAGGTCGCGGTGGCCGAACGGCCCCAGCCGTTCGTGCGCGGCGCGCAGAAGGTCGGGCGCAACGATCCGTGCCCGTGCGGCTCGGGCAGGAAATACAAGCACTGCCATGGCAGGCTCACCTGACGGTGATCCATGGCAGGCTCGCCTGCGGTAAGCCTGCCATAGGTGGAGTCTCGCTTGCCTCGATATAATCGTTGCAGTGCGAATTTGATACGTCCCGCAGACCATGCCGGTCAACCTGAAGCCGCCGGACCCGACGCAACTGCTGCCCGTCGCGGGGGTTACCCTCGGTGTTGCGGAGGCGGGTGTCCGCAAGGCCGGCCGCAAGGACCTGCTGGTGATCAGGCTCGAGGAAGGAGCGCGGGTCGCGGGCGTGTTCACGCAGAACCGTTTCTGCGCGGCGCCGGTGATAGTCGCGCGCCAGCACCTCACCATGCTCGATCCGGACGCCTCGATTCGCGCACTGGTGGTGAACACCGGATGCGCCAACGCCGGCACTGGCAGGGAGGGCGTCGCCGCGGCGCGCCGGATCTGCTCCGAGCTCGCGAAGCTCCTCGAGTGTTCAGCGGCGCAAGTGCTGCCGTTTTCCACCGGCGTCATCATGGAGCCGCTGCCGGTGGAGAAGATCGTCGCCGGCCTGCCGGCCTGCCTGTCGAGCCTGCGCCCCGACGCCTGGCTCGACTCGGCGTGGGCGATCATGACGACCGATAGCGTTCCCAAAGCGGCTTCGCGCCGCCTCAGGGCTGGCGGCGCGGACTGCACGATCACCGGCATCGCCAAGGGCGCCGGCATGATCCACCCCGACATGGCCACCATGCTCGCCTTCGTCGCCACCGACGCGAAGGTCGCGTTGCCGGGTCTGCGTGCGGCCGCGGCCCACGCCGCGCAGCGCTCGTTCAACTGCGTGACGGTGGACGGCGACACCTCCACCAACGACGCTTTCATGCTGATCGCGACCGGGCGGGCGGACATGCCGGAGATCGGCGATGCGAAAAGCACCGGCTATGCCGAGCTGGCGGAAGGCGTCACCGCGGTGGCGGCCGAGCTCGCGCAGGCGATCATCCGCGACGGCGAGGGCGCGACGAAGTTCATCACCCTCCGCGTCGAGGGCGGGCGCAAGGAGGACGAGTGCCGCCGCGTCGCCTACGCCATCGCCCGCTCGCCGCTCGTGAAGACCGCGTTTTTCGCCTCCGATCCCAATCTCGGGCGCATCCTCGCCGCAGTCGGCAACGCCGGCATTCCCGACCTCGCCGTGGACCGGGTGGATCTCTACCTGGACGACGTCCTGGTCGCGAAGGGCGGCGGCCGCCATGCGGAATACCGCGAGGTGGAGGGACAGCGCGTGATGAAGAAGCCGGAGATCACGGTGCGCGTGGTGCTCAACCGGGGGCCGGCCGCCGCGACCGTCTGGACGTGTGATCTCTCGCACGACTACGTCACTATCAACGCCGAGTACCGGACCTAATGAACGCGGAGAAAAGCCGGGACTTTGAGGTACACTTCCTGATTAGGTATCCTCTGCGACTTCTGCGTTTTTGCATTCAGGCCTTTCGGATTTGAGATGGCTGACGAGTCTAAGCTGGTGGCGCGCGCCGAATCGCTGGTGGAGCGGCTCGAGCGGCTGTTGCCACCGCACGAGGTGCCGCCGACCGACTGGAGTGCTTCCATCGCCTTCCGTTGGCGGAAGAGGAACGGCCGCGGCGTGATCGAGCCGGTCAGGCACGTGCACCGCATCGCGCTGCGCGATCTGCAGGGCATTGACGCCCAGAAGGAGCTGGTCGAGCAGAACACGCGGCAGTTCGTGGAAGGACATCCCGCCAACAACGTGCTGCTCACGGGGGCGCGCGGCACCGGCAAGTCGTCGCTCATCAAGGCCTTGCTCAACAAGTACGCGGGCAGGGGGCTCAGACTGATCGAGGTGGAAAAGCACGACCTGGTGGACCTGCCCGAGATCGTGGACCAGATCTGCGGGCGGTCCGAGCGCTTCCTGCTCTACTGCGACGACCTGTCGTTCGAAGCGGACGAGCCGGGGTTCAAGGCGTTGAAGGTGGTGCTGGACGGCTCGATCGCGGCGGCCTCGGACAACTGCGTCATCTATGCCACGTCCAACCGGCGCCACCTGATGCCGGAGTACATGGGGGAAAACCTCGACTACAGGCATGTCGGGGAGGAGATCCATCCGAGCGAGACTTCGGAGGAGAAGATATCGCTCTCCGAGCGTTTTGGCCTGTGGGTGTCGTTCTATCCCTTCGACCAGGACGATTACCTGAAGATCGTCGGCGTGTGGCTGGAACATTTCAAGGCGCCGGGCGCACACTCCGAGGCGGCGCAGCGCGCGGCGCTGCAGTGGGCGCTGCAGCGCGGCTCGCGCAGCGGGCGCGTGGCATGGCAGTTCGCCCGCGACTGGGCCGGCCGCAGCCGCCTAGCGCGCCACAAGTAGTCCGGCCCCCCGCACTCCCGTCCGCGCGCTGCGCGCATCCGATCATGAGCGCAAGCAGGGCTGTGACCGCGCGGCGCATCGAGGTGGCCGCCGCAGTCATCCAGCGCCCGGACGGCAGCTTTCTCCTCGGCCAGCGCCCCGCCGGCAAGGCCTACGCGGGCTATTGGGAATTCCCGGGCGGCAAAATCGAGCCGGAGGAGGCGCCGCTCGCGGCGCTCGCGCGCGAGCTGCACGAGGAGCTCGGCATCGGCCTGGAACGCGCCTATCCCTGGCTCATCCGTGATTATGATTACGAGCACGCTGTGGTGCGCCTGCGCTTCTTCCGGGTGGTCCAATGGTCGGGCGTGCCGCACGGCAAGGAGAACCAGCGGTTCGCCTGGCAGTTGCCGGCGGCGGTCGAAGTCGCGCCGCTGCTGCCCGCCAACGCGCCGATCATGCGCGCGCTGCAATTGCCGCCGATCTACGGGATTACCCATGCGGCCGGGCCGGGTGTGCGGGCGTTTCTGGGGCGGCTGGAGCGATCGCTCGCTTCGGGGCTGCAGCTGGTGCAGGTACGGGAAAAGGAGCTGCCCGGGAACGAACTGCGCCGCTTTGCCGGTGAGGTGGTCAGGCTCGCGCACGCGCATGGCGCGCGGGTGCTGGTGAACGGCAGCGTTGAGCTCGCGCGGCAGGCCGGTGCTGACGGCGTGCACCTGACCTCCGCGCAGCTTGCGGGGTTCACGGCGCGCCCGCCGCTCGAGCTGGTCGGCGCCTCGTGCCACGATGCGGGGGAGCTCGCACGCGCGGCAGAACTCGGGGTGGATTTTGTGGTGCTGGGACCCGTGCTGTCCACGCCGAGCCATCCGGGCGCCGTGGGGCTGGGGTGGGAGAAGTTCGCCACGCTGGTCAAGGACTACACCGTGCCGGTGTACGCGCTCGGCGGGATGAAGCCCTCGGACTTGGAGATGGCGTGGAATCGTGGCGCGCACGGCATCAGCATGATGCGCGGAGCGTGGAGCTGACCCGTGTGCCCGCACGGTGCTTTTCGCCGCCGGCGTGCCTGCAGAGCAGGCGGAGCCGTGACGGTTTATTTCTGCGCTGGAGGCGGCGGAGCCGCGTCCGTGTCTTGCGCTTCCAGCTGGTCTTTTTCTTCGACTACCGGGACGCGGTACTGCTCTGTTGCCCACGCCCCGAGATCAATCAGCTTGCAGCGCTCGGAGCAGAACGGACGCCAAGCGCTGGCTTGCGTCCATTCAACCGGCTTGCCGCAGGTCGGGCAGGCGACGACGCGTGGCTCCGGATTCATGTCCTGTCGAATAAGGAATTTGTCCGACTCCGGTCGGACAAATTCCTAAAGGTTGCAGAAGGTCAGCTCGAACTCGACGTCGGTGTCCGCGGCCTTGGGGCGCTGCATGCCTTCCTGGATGGTGAAGCGGATGTTGAGCGCGTACTTGTTGGCGCTGATTTCCGGCACGCAATGATATTCACGATTGAGACGGATGCGCAGCATCTGCGCCATGCGACCCGCCATCATCTGCTGATACACACCCTGGTGCGCGATCTGCGAGCTGGTCTTGCCGCTCTCGCGCAGCAGCCGCAGCACGATTGCGATTGCGTCGCGGATAGGAAGAAACGGGGCGAGCCACAGCTGCAGGTCGTGGCGGTGCTGCTCGGGGGGCTGTTGCAGCCAGTAGTGATAGGAGGGCAGGTCGAACTCGCAGGCGCCGCCGGGAATATTGGTGCGCTGGCGTATGCTCATCAGCCATTCATTATCGCGCAGCTCCTGGCCGATCTTGCCGGAAGCCTGGAACAGCTTCGAGGACGCCTGGTCAATCTGCCACAGCACGTTGTCGAGCGCCGTCTCGGACACTTCGGGATTGTCGCGCAGGACTTCGAGCGTCTGCTTCTGGCGTTCGAGCTCCTGCAGCAAGTCGGACTTGAGATCGGCCCGGCCCGACACCTCGAGGATCTCGAAGATCGAGAGCAGCGCGACGTGATGCTCCTGCGGATCGTTCTTGTGCAGGAAATAGTCAACGCGCTCGAACAGGTCTTCCAGGCGCAGCAACGTGCGCACGCGCTCGCTCAATGGATACTCGTAGCTGATCACGTTGGGGTGATCCGTCGCCTTCCGGTCCCGCGCCGGATTTGCGGCTAAGTATTCAACAAAACCCGAAAAAAATAAAGGCTTTATTCGGGCTTTTTAACGAAACGTCGACTTCCGAAAAACCCCTTCCCTCAGGCCCGGCGCGCCAGCCTGAGATATTTTTCGTGGAGCTGCGCGACCTGGTGGCGCAGCGCGTCCATGCCGCCGTCATTGTCAATCACGTCGTCGGCCTGCTCGCGGCGCCCGCTCCGCGGCAGCTGCGCCGCCATGATCGCGCGCACCTCGTCGGCAGGGAGGCGGCTGCGTTGCATCGCGCGCGCGAGCTGGCGCTCTTCGCTGCAATCCACCACCAGCACGCGCTGGACGAGGTCGCGACAGGCGCCGGTTTCGAGCAACAGCGGCACCACCAGCACCACGTACGGCTGCTGCGCCGCCGCGACGCGTGCCCTCGACTGTGCCCCGATCAGCGGGTGCAGTATGCCCTCGAGCCTGGTCTTCGCATCTGGATCACGAAACACGAACCGGCGCATCCGGGCGCGATCGAGCCCGCCGTCGGAGGCGATGTATTCGGCGCCGAATGCGCCACGTATCGCCTCAATTGCGGCGCCGCCCGCCCGGGTCAGCTCATGGGCGATGGCGTCGGTGTCAACCACCCCGGCGCCGAGTTCCCCGAACATCTCGGCGGCGCTCGACTTGCCCGAGCCGATGCCGCCGGTGAGCCCGATGCAGAACGGCATGGTTCAGAAGAGATTCAGGTACTGCCTTGTGATCTGCTCGCCGTAGAGCAGCGCTACCAATCCGGCGACGGCGAGGTAAGGGCCGAACGGGATCGGCACGTTGCGGCCATGGCGCGCGAAGACGATCAGGCCGATGCCGACGACGGCGCCGACGAAGGAGGAGAGCAGGATGACGAGCGGCAGCGTCTTCCAGCCGAGCCAGGCACCGATTGCGGCAAGCAGTTTGAAGTCACCGTAACCCATGCCTTCCTTGCCGGTGGCGAACTTGAAAGACCAGAACACGATCCACAGCACGAGATAACCCGCGGCGGCCCCGATCACCGCCGAGCCGATGTCGGTAAAAGTGGCGCCGAGATTGAACAGCAGCCCCAGCCACAGCAGGGGCAGCGTGATGCTGTCGGGCAGGTAGAACGTATCGAGATCAATGAAGGTGAGCGCGAGCATCACCCAGGCAAAGATCAGGGCCCCGAACAGAGCCGCGCCCGGCCCGTAGCGCCATGCGATGTATCCGGCGAGCATCCCGGCGAGCGCCTCCACCACCGGGTAGCGGGGGGAGATCCGCGCTTTGCACGCCGAGCACCTGCCGCGCAGCATCAGGTAGCTTGCGATCGGGATGTTCTCGAGCGCGGTGATGCGATGCCCGCAACGGGGACAGGCCGAGCGCGGCACGACAAGATTGTAGGTTTCGGCGGGTGGTGCCGGATTGCCGGCGAGCTCGGCGCATTCCACGCGCCACTGCCGCTCCATCATCTTCGGCAGGCGATGAATGACGACGTTGAGAAAACTGCCGACGCACAGGCCGAAGAAAATGCTTATCGGCACCAGGATCGCCGGCTGCTGCAACGTGCTCAGCATGAAGTTCCGGTGGAGGCCGGCACGCGCTTGCGCATGTTACGCGGCAGCCGAAACCGCCGGCCGCGGGCCGGACAGGACCGCAACGGGGATGAACGGCCGGGGAGTGCCTGAAAGACCGGGAGGGCAGACATGTCAGTTCCGGGTTCCCGGTTCCGGTTCGCGAGTCAGCTCGAAACCCGGAATCCGGAACCCGGAACTTTGCTTTTATACCGCCTGACCCATCTTGAAGATGGGCAGATACATCGCGACCACCAGGCCGCCGATCAGAGTGCCGAGCACCACCATGATCATCGGCTCCATCAGGCTCGAGAGCGCCTCGACCGCGTCGTCCACCTCGGACTCGTAGAAGTCGGCGACCTTGGACAGCATGGCGTCGAGCGAGCCCGCCTCCTCGCCGATTGACACCATCTGCAGCACCATGTTGGGGAAGACCGCGGTGCCCTGCATCGCCGAAGTGAGACTGGAACCGGTGGCCACTTCGCCCTGTATCTTCTTGGTTGCGACGTAATATTCGTAGTTGCCGGAGGCGCCGGCCACCGAATCGAGTGCCTCGACCAGCGGCACGCCGGCGGCGAACATGGTGGACAGCGTGCGCGTCCAGCGCGCGATCGAGGACTTGCGCACGAGGTCACCGAACACCGGCAGCCGCAGCATCAGCCGGTCCATGAAGATTTGCACCTTCTCGGAACGCTTCCAGGTCCAGAAGAAAGCGTAAACCGCGCCGCCAACGCCGCCGAAGATGGCGTACCAGTACTCCACGAAGAATTCGGAGATCGCCATCACGATCAGCGTCGGGGCCGGCAGATCCGCGCCGAAGTTCGCGAACACCTCCTTGAAAGCCGGAATCACGAAGATCATGATCACCGCGGTGATCACGAACGCCACCACGATGATGGCGACCGGGTAGAACAGCGCGGACTTGATCTTGCTCTTGATGGCGAGAATCTTTTCCTTGTAGGTCGCGAGCCGGTCGAGCAGCGAGTCGAGAATACCGGCCGCCTCGCCCGCGCCGATCAGGTTGCAGAACAGCGCGTCGAAGTAGAGGGGGTGCTTTTCGAACGCCTGCTTGAGGCTCGCGCCGGTCTCGACGTCGGTCTTGATGTCGAGCAGCAGCTTCGCCACCGCGGCATTGCTGTGACCCTTGCCCACGATGTCGAAAGCCTGCAGCAGCGGCACGCCCGATTTCATCATGGTCGCGAGCTGGCGGGTGAACAGGGTAATGTCCTTGTCGGTGATCCGTCCGCCGCGGCCGAGGCGCTGCTTCTTTACTTCGACAACCTTGATGCCCTGACGGCGCAGGGTGGCGTTGACCTGGGCTTCTCCGGTCGCACGCATCTCGCCGCGTACGGTCTTGCCGCCCTTCTCCGTGCCGACCCACGTGAAGTTGAATTCCTTGACGTCAGACTTTCGCTTTTGTGCTACCGCAGCGGCTGCCGTGGCCATGGCAACCCCCTAAGTATTTCTTAATTACCTCAATGAACCAATAAGTTATGTGCGCTTATTGATAAAATGATGCACGCCTTCCGCGGCTTTGTAAAGCCCAGTTTCTCACAGCACGGGCCGGCTATCGCTCCGGTCAGGCGTTCGCCGGCGGATAAACCCGCACCGCCTTCACCACCCGGTCCTGGGTCTGGACGATTTCCAGCGGGTAGCCGGCGATCTTGACGCTGGTGTTGGGCTCGGGAATGTCCTGCAGGTACTCGAGGATCAGGCCGTTCAGCGTCTTCGGCCCCTCGAGCGGGAAGCCGAAGCCGAGCTTGCGGTTGAGCTCGCGCAGCAGCGTCGCGCCCTCCACCAGATAGCTGCCGTCGGGCTGCTTCACGAAGCCGCCGGTCTGCAGCGGCGAGTGCGTGGTGAACTCGCCGATGAGCTCCTCGAGGATGTCTTCCAGGGTGACCAGCCCCATCAGCTCTCCGTACTCGTCCACCACCAGGCTCATGCGGTCCTGGTGCTCCTCGAAGTTTTGCAGCTGCGAGAACAGCGGCGTGCCGGCGGGCACGAAGTACGGTTCGCGGATGATCTCGCGCAGCCTGTCCCGGGTGAGGCCCTCGTTCTGCACCAGGTTGAGCACGTCGCGCACCCGCAGCGTCCCCACCACCTCCTCCAGGTGGACCCGATAGACCAGCAGCCGCCGGTGGTGTGCGGTGGCGATCTGGTGCTGGATCACGTCGAGCGGCGCCTCGATGTCAATCGCCTCGATATGGTTGCGGGGCACCATCACGTCGTCCACCGTGATCGCCTCCAAATCGAAGAGGTTGAGCAGGATCGTCACGTGTTTTTTCGGCAGGAAGTTGGAGGATTCGAGCACGATGGTGCGAATCTCCTCGACCGACAAGGGCAGCGGACCGGACTCCTGGGGGCGGATGCGCAGCAGCCTGAGCAGCGGCCTGAGGATGGCGTCGGTGGACGCCGACAACAGGTGCACGAACGGGGCCGAGATCAGCGCGAGCGAGTGCATCGGCCACGCGACCAGCCTGGCGATGCCTTCGGCGTTGTGCTGGCCGAGGCGTTTGGGGACCAGCTCGCCCACGACGATGGAGGCATAGGTGATGGAAATCACGACGGCGGCGGTCGCGGCGATGCTGCTGGCTTTCTGCTCCAGGCCCGCCGATTGGAACCACGCGGACAGCGGCGCGGCGAAAACCGCCTCGCCGACGATGCCATTGAGCAGGCCGATCGAGGTAATCCCAATCTGAATGGTTGACAGAAAGCGCGTCGGCTCGTCACCGAGCCTCACGGCGGCGGCGGCGAGGGTGTCTCCCTGATTGACGAGCGTTGCGAGCCGGGGCCTGCGCGCGGTGAGCAACGCCACTTCGGACATGGCGAAGACGCCGTTGAGGAGTATCAGGAATGCCAGGATCAGAGCTTCCATGTTCTTACCTTACCGTGTTTGTCCCGCAGCACACGCGATGGACGGGCGGACGCGCCGGCGCTCAGCCGCGGCCGAGGATCACTTCGAGGACGAGCTTGCTGCCGATGTAGGCGAGCACCAGCATGAGGAAACCGGCGAGCGTCCAGCGCACGGCGACGCGCCCGCGCCAGCCGTAAACATGGCGGCCGCCGAGGAGGGCCGCGAAGATGACCCACGACAGAACGCTGAACACCGTCTTGTGGTCGAATTTTGCGGCGCGCCCGAACAGCTCCTCCGAGAACACCACGCCGCTCGCGAGCGTCAACGTGAGCAGGACGAACCCGGTCCAGATGATGCGAAACAGCAGCGTTTCCATCGTGAGCAGCGGCGGGAGCCCGCGCAGGACGAGCGGCAGGGCGCCGCCGTGCAGCCGGCGCTCGAGCAGCGCCATCAGCAGCACGTGCAGCGAGGCGATGGTGAACAGGCTGTAGGCGAGCATCGCGATCAGCAGGTGGACCTTGAACACTGTGAATTCGGTGTTGGGCAGCGGCTTCGGCGATGGCAACACGGCCGGCAGCAGCGAAGCGAGGGCCGCCACCGGGAGCACCAGCGACTGCAGCCCGTCGAGCCGGTAGAAGAAATTACCGAGCCAGTAGATCAGCACGGTGAGCCAGAGGATCGCAGAAACCACGCTGCCGACGCCGAGACGAAGCCCGTCGGGCGCGAATACGGTGCCGGCAAGGAGCGCCGCCTGCAACACGAGCGGCGCCAGCACCGCGTACTGCTCAATGACGCCGGGGGAAGCGTCCGCGGCGGGCGCGGCGGCCCAGCGCGTGCGCCAGAAATAATACGCGAGCCCGGCGTAGAGCAGGGCGTTAATCAGATACGGTAAAATTCCCAGCATCCCGCAAAGTTTACTCCATCACCCATCCATGTTCGACAACCTGACCGGCCGGCTTTCACGCGTGATCAAATCGCTGCGCGGCGAGGCGCGGCTCACCGAGTCCAACCTCCAGGAAGCGTTGCGCGAAGTGCGCATGGCGCTGCTGGAAGCCGATGTTGCGCTGCCGGTAGTGAAGACATTCATCGAGCGTGTGCGCGGGAGGGCGCTCGGGCAGGAGGTGATCGGCAGCCTCACGCCCGGCCAGGCGGCGGTCGGCGTGGTGCACCGGGAGCTTGTTGCGTTGATGGGCGAGAAAAACGACGCGCTCGATCTCGCGACGCAGCCGCCCGCGGTCATCCTGATGGCGGGATTGCAGGGCTCGGGCAAGACCACCACCGCCGGCAAGCTCGCGCGCTGGCTCAGGACCGAGCTCGGGAAGAAGGTGCTGCTCGCGAGCTGCGACGTTTACCGGCCGGCGGCGATCGAGCAGCTGAAGACGCTTGCCGCACAGGTCGAGGCCGGGTTCTTCCCGTCGGTGGTCGGCGAGAGGCCGGCGGATATCGCGGCCCGCGCCCTCGATTACGCGCGCAAACACTATGCGGACGTGCTGATCGTGGACAGCGCCGGGCGGCTTGCGATCGACGAGTTGATGATGCGCGAAATACGCGAGCTGCACGCCGCGCTGAAGCCGATCGAGACGCTGTTCGTGGTGGACGCGATGCAGGGGCAGGACGCGGTCAACACCGCGCGGGCGTTTTCCGAAGCGCTGCCGCTCACCGGCATCGTCCTCACCAAGCTCGACGGCGATGCGCGCGGAGGGGCGGCGCTGTCCGTGCGCCAGGTCACCGGCCGGCCGATCAAGTTCGTGGGCGTGGGCGAAAAGCTGAACGCCCTGGAAGCGTTCCACCCCGATCGCATGGCCTCGCGCATCCTCGGCATGGGCGACGTGCTCTCGCTGGTCGAGGAGGTGCAGAAGAGCGTTGATCGCGAAGAAGCGGAGAAGCTCGCGCACAAGGTCAGGTCCGGTAAGGGTTTCGATCTGGAGGACTTCAAGCAGCAGGTCGCGCAGATGAAGAAGATGGGCGGCGTGGCAGGGCTCCTCGACAGGCTGCCGGGAGACCTCGCGCGCGTCGCGCAGAGCGCGCCGCAGATGGATGACAGGGCGATTCGCAGGATCGAGGGCATCATCAACTCGATGACGCCGCAGGAACGCGCGGAGCCCGAGCTCATCAAGGCCTCGCGCAAGCGGCGCATCGCCGCCGGCGCCGGCGTCACGGTGCAGGAAGTGAACCGCCTGCTCAACCGGTTCGAACAGACGCAGAAGATGATGAAGATGATGGCGAAGGGCGGGATTGCGAAGATGATGCGGAACATGAAGGGCATGTTTCCGGGAATGCGCTGACCAGCGTCAACGCATTCCCGATCCAGCCCTGAAGGGCCGCAATCCAGACTCGAATCGCCAGTCGCGACGCACCAGCCACCTCTTATGGACAAACGATCTGCGGGCCGGAAGAGTCCGGAAGGGAGAGGGACGCCGAGCCAGGGATGGACAAGATGCTTCCCCGGCGTAGGATAGACGGCTGGCGGTGTATTTTCCTTCGCCACGCCGGCCTCAAGCGGTCCCCTTCGGCTGACGCCGGCCTAGAACGGCAGCGCCGGAGGGATTGCTCGAAAACAAACCGGAGGAGGATTGAGATGCGTGTCGAGAAACTGTTGGTGGCAATTGCCATCCCGGTGGTGTTGGCAGCGTCGGCGGCGCACGCCGCGCAGCAGCCGGCCTACCCGGATAAACCGATCCGGCTCATCATCGGCAGCGCGCCGGGCTCGGGTCCCGATATCATTGCGCGGCTCGTGGCCGACCGGCTGTACTCAGTATGGGGCCAGCGGATCATCGTGGATTCCCGGCCCGGCGTGGCCGGCATCATCAGCGCGGAATTGGCGTTGCGCGCGAATCCTGATGGGTACACGTGGATGATGTTGACCTCGCAGCTGTTTGTCGCGACCTCGGTCTATGCCAATCTCAAGTTCAACCTGGACAAGGATTTCGTCTCGATCAGCCTGATCGGAACGGTACCGTTCGTCCAGATGGTCAACCCGCAGGTACCGGCGAAGACGATATCCGAGCTGATCGAACTCGCAAAAAAGTCGCCGGGTAAACTGCGCTACGGCTCGGCCGGCACCGGCGCCTCCGAGCATCTTTCCGGTGTCTTGTTCACGCGCCTGACCGGCACCGAGATGCTGCACGTGCCCTACACAGGCATCACCCAGGCCATCGCTGCCACGTTAGCGGGAGAGGTGCAGCTTACCTACGCGGTCTATCCGGCCGCGCAGCCCCAGATCCAGGCCGGGAGGTTGAGGGCGCTCGGCGTAACCACTCCGAAGCGCTCTCCAGCGCTTCCCGACGTACCGGCGATCTCGGAAGTGGTGCCGGGCTATGCGATGTTCGGTTGGTACAGCCTGGTGGCCCCCGTCGGCACGCCGACCGCGGTGCTGGCCAAGGCGAGCGCTGAAGTGGTCAAGGCAGTGAAGGAGCCGCAATTCGGCGAGAAGCTCAAGTTTCTGGGCATCGAGATCGTCGGCGGCGGGCGCGGGGAGCTTGATGCGTTCCGGCGCTTGGAGAGGGCGCGGGTTACCGAACTCGTAAAGGCCGCCGGCGTGGAGGCGAAATAAAACCTCGGGGTCAATATAACTTTCCCGCCGCCTAGGTAACGGGACGGCTGGACCACAAGCTATTTCAGGAGCGGATGGCGCCACTGCTTGGTCAGGCCCGGTGGCAACTCGATGGGGTCTTCCGGGCCCTGGCTCCCGGGGCGGGAAGCCTTCTTTGCCAGATCAACTGCCCAATCCACCGGGGCCGCAAAGTTGAGGTTTTGCCCGGCGGAGAAGACGAATGCGGTGATTCCAATCAAGCGTCCCTCGCCGTCAAAAAGCCCGCCACCGCTCGAGCCCTCGGACATGGGCGCCGTGGTCTGAATATACCGGCCACCGGCCGCTTCCCGTAGTCCGGAAACCACTCCTTCGCTGAGCGTGAGTTCGAAACCTTCGGGTGTTCCTATCGCATATACGCGTTGACCGACCCGTACCGTCCCGGCATCGCCGATGCGCGCAGGCGTGACATCCAGTCCTTGCACGTTAAGTACGCACAGGTCTTTATCAACATCGTACGCCATGAGGCGGGCGGGCGAACGCTTCTGCCTGTGGCCCACCAAGAATATTTGTCCGCGCGCAATAACATGGCAATTGGTGACGAGAAGATCCTTGGCGACCAAAACGCCGCTACCTCGCCCTACAATCTTCCTGGAGGCATCGGCTGCGTAGACCATAACTACGCTGGGTGACGCTTGGTTGAACACCTGCTCCGGCGTAAAGGGAGTGCATGCCTGTACCACGAGGGCGCCACCGCCAAGCAATATGGCGCGAATCAGCTTGATCGGTTGCATGGTTTCCCGCCCGGAAACGGAAGATGCTTTCTTTCTGTTTCAGGCTATGAAGCTATGAAGTGATCGAGGTGCTCGTTCACCGCATTCATTGCGGGATGTTACCGCAACCGATGCGGCGCCCGCTCACCGGCACAATCCGAATACAAATCAGCGCATTAACCTGGCCGTCCGGGATTAAACTGGAGCGGCGCTGCAACACACCGGCCCCGCGTTTGACCTTGCCCCAGGGGGAAAAACTACGTAAAATCACGCCCTTTCCGCATTTTGGGACTGGTAGAAAACATGGTCGTGATCCGTCTTGCCCGCGGCGGCGCCAAGAAGCGCCCGTTCTTCAACCTGGTCGTGGCCGACTCGCGCCGCGCCCGCGACGGCCGTTTCATCGAGCGCATCGGCTTCTATGATCCCAAAGCGCCCGAGGGCCGCGAAACGCTGCGCATCAACAAAGAGCGCCTTGCATACTGGCAGGGAAAGGGCGCGCTGTTGTCGGACACCGCCGCGCGGCTCGTCAGGCAGTCTGGTCCAGACGCATCCTGAGCCAAAATCGTGACAGCGCATCACGCGTTTCACCGTGTTACAGGCTCTGAGCCCGCCTGAGCGGCTGGTGACGATGGGGCGGATTTCCGCCCCGTTCGGCGTGAAAGGCTGGATCAGGGTCCGACCGGACACCGCGGCAACCCCCAACCTGCTGGCTTACAGGACCTGGTGGGTCGGCCGCGAAGGCGACTGGCGGGAATGCGCCGTCGTCGAGGGAAGGGCGCAGAGGCGCGCGGTGATCGCGAAGCTGGAAGGCTGCGATGACCGCGAAGCCGCTGCGGCGCTGAGAGGCAAGTCGGTGGCGGTGCCGCGCGCGGCGCTGCCGGAAATACGGAACGGGGAATATTACTGGGCCGACCTGATCGCCCTCAAGGTCGTGAACGAGGAAGCGCGGGAACTCGGCCGGGTAACGGGGATCCTGCAGACCGGCGCGAACGACGTGCTGGTGGTGCTGGGCGAGCGCGAGCGGCTGGTTCCGTTCATCGCCGGGGTGATCCGGGAAGTGAACCTCGGCGAGGGCGTGATCCGGGTGGATTGGGGTTCCGATTATTGATGTACCAATTCGACGTCGTCACGCTGTTTCCGGAGATGTTCGAGGCCGTAACCGGTTCCGGGGTGACGGGCCGGGCGCGGGAGCGGGGGCTGTTCGATGTGATGCTGTGGAATCCGCGCGATTTCGCCGCCAACAGCCACCGCACCGTGGACGACCGCCCGTACGGCGGTGGCCCGGGAATGGTGATGATGGTGGAGCCCCTGGAGAAAGCGGTCGCGGCGGCGCGCCAGCGGCAGCGGAGCGCGGGCGCGCGGGAGTCGCGGGTGGTGCACCTGAACCCGCAGGGCCGGCTCCTCAATCACCGGAGGGTGATGGAGTTCGCCGGACTGCAGGGCGTGGTGCTGCTCGCCGGGCGCTACGAGGGCGTGGACGAGCGGCTGATCGAGCGGGCAGTTGACGACGAGATCTCGATCGGCGACTACGTGCTCTCCGGCGGCGAGCTCGCGGCGATGGTGGTGATGGATAGCATTGTGCGGCAACTGCCCGGCGCGCTCGGCGACGCGGACTCGGCGGAGCAGGACTCGTTCGTGAATGGCCTGCTCGATTGCCCGCACTACACGCGGCCGGAGGTTTACGCCGGCGCGGCGGTGCCGCCGGTGCTGCTCTCGGGCAACCACGCCGAGATTGCCCGCTGGCGGCTGAAGCAGGCGCTCGGCAGGACCTGGAAGAGGCGCCCGGATTTGCTGGAGCGCCGCGCGCTGACCGATGACGAGCGCGCGCTGCTGGAAGAGTACAAGAGGGAGAACGGGTGAGCCCTCATATGGCAAGGAGCGTGAATATGGACATCATCAGACAGCTGGAAGCCGAGGAAATCAAGCGGCTCGGGAAGGACATTCCCGAGTTTTCGGCCGGTGACACCGTGGTCGTGAACGTCAACGTCGTGGAAGGCGACCGCAAGCGCCTGCAGGCGTATGAAGGCGTCGTGATCGCCAAGCGCAACCGGGGGCTCAATTCCTCCTTTGTCGTGCGCAAGATTTCCTCGGGCGAGGGAGTGGAGCGCACGTTCCAGACCTATTCGCCGCTGATGGCCAGCATCGAGGTGAAGCGCCGCGGCGATGTGGGGCGGGCCAAGCTCTATTATCTGCGGCAGCGCACCGGCAAGGCGGCGCGCATCCGCGAGAAGCTCGCGCTCGGCGAAGGCGAAGAGGCCCGGGCGCAGGAGTGAGCGCGCCGGTCGTTCGGAAAAAGGCGGTCCCGCGGCCGCCTTTTTTGTTGGTGGTGCGCCCGGCAGGGCGCACCTACTTGGAGGTGGAAGTCCTCTACTCACTCGGCAAGGAGAAGAGTTAGCCGAACGGCGAGGGTGTCCGGAGCGATCCGGAATCTGGAGGAAGCTGTAGGCAAAGCGCTGGCCTGACGAACAGGAAGCGGATAAGAGGCGGAGCAGCGGGGTGAGCAGGCCACTAGATGCGAAGCCCGATACTTGCAGGAACGCTGCGACGTAGATCCGCCAGGCATAAGCGTGAAGGTAGGTGCGCAATACCCGGGGAGATCTGGCGGTGTGCGTTTGCTACGGGCGTCGGGAGGCGCTGGGAGGCACTGCCAGAAGTCAGCAGGGGCCGTAGTAGGTGGCGACACCGAAGGGCCGAACAGGCAAGGCCGCGAGTAGGCGGCGGGTGACTCGTGAAGGCCGATGAAGGCGGAAGCGCATCGAGGAGATGAGGCTCACGTGGGCGAGGCTGGACGGTATCCGGCCGCTGCTTGCGTGAGTGCCGAGGCGGACACGGCGTCCCGCAGGCGGACGAAAGCGGAGGCGAGCGGGCTGATGGAAGCCGTAGTGGAACGCGGCAACCTGCAGCTTGCGTATCAACGGATGGTCGAGAACCAGGGTGCCGCGGGCGTGGATCAGGTCACGGTGGCCGAGTTCAAGGACCATCTGAAGCAATACTGGGCCTCAGATCAGGGCCAGACTGCTGGCGGGCGGGTATGTGCCGCAGCCGGTGCGCCGGGTGGACATTCCGAAGCCCGATGGTGGGTTGAGGACGCTCGGCATTCCGACGGTGCTCGACCGCCTGATTCAGCAGGCGCTCCATCAAGTGCTGCAACCGATGTTCGAGCCCGACTTCTCGGAGGGGAGCTACGGCTTTCGGCCGGGAAGAAACGCGCATCAGGCGGTGTAAGCGGCGAGGCGATATGTGGCTGCTGGCAGACGCTGGGTGGTGGACATGGACCTGGAGAAGTTCTTCGACCGGGTCAACCACGATCTTCTGATGGGCCAGCTCGCGCAGAGGATCGAAGACGCACGGGTGCTCACACTCATCCGGCGCTACCTGGAAGCGGGCATGATGGCAGGGGGGCTCACCAGCCCGAGAGTGCAGGGCATGCCAGGCGGCCCGCTCTCGCCGCTGCTCTCCAATATCGTGCTGACCGGGCTGGATCGGGAACTGGAGCGGCGCGGCCATGCGTTCTGCCGCTACGCGGACGACTGCAACGTGTATGTCGGCAGTCGCAAGGCGGGCGAGCGGGTGCTGGCGAGCCTCACCCGGTTCTTATCGGAACGGCTCAAGCTCAAGGTGAATGCGGCCAAGAGTGCGGTGGGCGAGCCGTGGCGGCGGAAGTTTCTGGGATACAGCATCTCGCGGGACCCGAAGCCGAAGCTGCGCATTGCCCTGCCGAGCATCCGGCGTCTCGAGCAGCGGGTGCGGGAGCTGCTGCGCGGCGCGCGTGGCCAAAGCCTCGTTCACGTCATCGAGCAACTCAATCCTCTGTTGCGCGGCTGGGCGGCCTACTTCAAGCTCGTCCAGACGAAGCAAGCCTTGGAGGGCCTCGATGGCTGGATCAGGCGCAAGCTGCGCTGCGTGCTGTGGCGGCAGGCCAAGCGGGTTCACGCCCGCGCCCGCCTGCTGATGAAGCGCGGTTTGACGGAAGAACGTGCGTGGCGCTCGGCGACGAATCAGCGCGGTCCGTGGTTCAACGCGGGAGCGTCTCACCTGCACGCTGCCTTCCCCAAATCCTGGTTCGATCGCCTGGGGCTGGTGTCGCTGCTCGATACCGTGCAGCGCCTCCAGCGCGTTACCTGAACCGCCGTATGCGGAACCGCACGTACGGTGATGTGGGAGGACGGCGGGGGTAACCCCGCCTCCTACCCGATCGCTGCCCGGCGGGAACAGGGGCGAAGGATAGAATGAAACCATGCGTACCCTGATGGCGATCGTGACGGTAGCCGCCGCGTGCGTGCCGCCCGCGGCGGCCCTCGAAACCACGCGCCAGCTCATCCAGAACGGTGCACCCCGCCTCGCCCTGGACCGCGTTCAGCAGCTGCAGCCGCGGGACCCGAAGGATCCGCGCGGGCCCGAATGGGAAACGCTGCGTTTCAGCCTGCTCGCCACCCTCGGTCGCGACGAGGAGGTGCTCGCGCGTGCCGCGGCGCTGCCGCCGGCGCTGCCGGAGCGCGAGCTGCGCGAGGCGCTGACCATGGCGGTGCGCGCCGCGGTCGCGGCCGGGCGGGGGCCGCTCGCGCGCCGCTACGCCGCGCGCGCGCTGTGGGAGCTCAACGCCGGCGCCGACGAGACGCGCGTGCTGCGCCTCGCGGTGATCGAGAGCTACGTTGCCGAACGCGACGGCGATGCTGCGTTTCGCGCGATGCTGCGCTTCCAGCAGGACTACCAGCCGCTCGACCGCGGTGTGGCGGCGCGCTTCGTGGAAGCGCTGCTCGATCTCGGCATGGAGCACGAGGCCGTCAACTGGCTGGCGAGCCTGGACGACGCGGGCGCGGCGAAGCTGCTGCTGCGGCTGCGGGCCAACCTGGTGAGCGCCGAAAGCGCACTCGCGGAGGCCCGGACGCGTCTCGCGAAGGGCGCGGATGCCGGATACTGGCGGGTCATCGCCGAGGCGGGGGCGCGCCAGGGTAC
>DAIDBG010000085.1 GCA_027310225.1 bacterium
GGGCTCGGTGGAGAACTACCTCATGCTGACGGTGGCGCTGGCCATGATGTTCTTCATCTTTGGCCAGGTGCCGATCAACGACGCAATGGTCGCCGCCTACACCGATGAGCGCTGGCGCTCGCGCGTGTTCGCGCTGCGCTACGTGGTCTCGTTCGGAGCGAGCGCGGCCGCGGTGCCGCTGGTCGCCTGGTTGTACGCTGCGACCGGGGGCTTCCAGTACCTGTTTTTCGTGCTGTCGGCGATGGCGGCGGTCATGTTTGTCGCCGTGGCGCTGATGCCGGCCCAGGCACGCCGCCAGCCCGCCCCTGCGTAGCCATCACGGTTATAAGCTCCCCAGCTTTCTTTGGGGAGGCAAAGAAAGCACCCGCCCTTCAGGGCGGAACCTGAAGTACCATCACCTTGATGACGCAGTCCATCAAAGTCCTGTTTGTATGCACGGGCAACATCTGCCGCTCGCCGATGGCGGAGGGCGTTTTCAAGCGCTGCGTGGCGGAGGCGGGACTCGCGCAGGCCGTTACCAGCGACTCCGCCGGGACGCACAACTATCATATCGGTGAGCCACCGGACCCGCGCGCGCGAGCGGCGGCGGAACGCAGGGGATACGATCTGGGGGAGCTGCGCGCGCGGCAGGTCAGCCGCCGTGATTTCAGCGAGTTCGACTACATCCTCGCGATGGATGAAACGAACCTCCGGCATCTCGCCCGCCTGTGTCCGCCGGAGCATGCGACCAAATTGATGCTGTTCATGGTCTTTGCAGGCGATCCGGCGCTGCGGGAAGTCCCCGATCCCTATTACGGCGCAGAGCAGGGCTTCGAGCGCGTGCTCGACATGGTGGAGCGGGCGGCGCAGGGTCTGCTGCGCCACCTGCACGGCAGGTTCGCCGCTTAGCCCCGATTATTCACAAACACCGGATGCTCCGACGATACGTGCGTGACGAAGTGTTTTGCGACTCTGCACGAGGATCCTGTTCATGAATAATCGGGGTTAGCCGGGCGGGGGGGAGGCGTCCTCCTCCGCGATGACCGCTTCGGGCTTGCCGGTTTCGATCTGCACCAGCGGCCTTTCGTCCAGCGGAGCCTGTGGCTGGCGCACGCGCTTCGGGCGCGACACCGGCCGTTCCTGCACCATTTCCTGCTCGGCAGCCCGAACTTTCTCGGGATCGGACTCCACCTGCTGCAGGTCCGAAGGCCGCTCGATCTTGAGCGGAGCTGCAGGGGCATGGCCGGGGGAAGGAGTCATCCGCGCCGGCGCCTTATCGGGCGCTCGAAATTCACGCACCTGCTCAGCATCGAAGGAAGAGGAAACAGACCGCGGAACTTCAAGGGACTCGATCGGTGCCGCCGGAAACGATGTGCCCTCAAGAAAACCGGTTGAGCCTGGCGGCACGCTCGTCGCGATGGCAACCGGCGCGGTCGCGGATTCTGTCACAGGAACGGCAGGTTCAGGCGCCGGGCGCGGTTCCCCTGGCTGCTGGGGCCGCGCGGCCCGTCCACCGCCGGCTTCGGCTTGGCGCTGCTCGTGCCGGTCACGCCCCCCTCTGCGCCGCCGCCGGCCGCGTCCTTCGCGCTGCTCGCCGTGCTCGCGCACCTGTGGCTGGCCTTCGATGGAACCGGGCCTTGCCGCTTCCGCCGGTGCCTGGCCGCGAGGTTGTTGCGGGTGCTGCTGCTGGCCTTCCTGACGCCGGAAATCCTGCCGCCGCTCCTGCTCTGGTCTGCGCTGTCCGCCGTGCCGCTGCTGCGCGTGGTCTTGGCGTGGGCGCTGTTGTTGCGACTGCCGGCGCCCGCCTTCGCGCTGGATCGGCTCCCGCTCGAGACGGGGGCGATGCCGCTCACGCGGCATCACACGCGCCGGCTCCTCGGCGGGCGTTTCGACGGGCTTGCGCTTGAACCAGCCGAAGATCTTGCCGATGATCGAAGGTTCTTCGGTCGAGGGTGACGCGGGCCGTGGGAGCTCCGGCCCGTGCTCCCTGGCAACGGGCACCGGCGCCGGCTGCTGCGGCGTGATGCCTTTGACCACCGCTTCCTGGCGCGGCACCGCCGGTTCCGGGACGCCGGCTGCGGGCTTTTCCTCCTCGGACGGCATTTCCACGAGGTTGTAGCT
>DAIDBG010000111.1 GCA_027310225.1 bacterium
GGTCGTGAACAAGACCGGCGGCGGGGGCTTGACGGCGATGGCCTATCTCGCCGAGAAGAAAGGCGAGGCCTATACGATCGCGGTCTTCACCGGCGTCTGGTTCACCAATCCGATCATGCGCTCGGAAGCAAAGTTCACGATGAAGGATCTCACGCCGATCGTGCGGCTGGTGCTCGAGCCAGCGCTGATCGTGGTGAAGAGCGACGCGCCCTACAAGTCGCTCAAGGATTTCATCGAGGCCGCGAAGCAGAATCCGGGGAGCCTCAAGCAGTCGGCGGGCTCGCTCGGCAGCCGCGACTGGATCGTGCGCCAGCTGCTGATGAAGAACACGGGAGCAAACTGGGCCTACATCTCCTTTCCCGGCGGCGGCGAGCGCATCGCCGCGCTGCTCGGCGGCAACGTCAACATGATGGTGATCGAGCCGCAGGAGGCGGGCGAGCACATCCGCGCCGGCAACCTGCGCGTGCTGGCCGTGGTCTCGGAGAAGCGGCTCGCGCCGTTCCCCAACGTGCCGACCCTGAAGGAGGCGGGCTTCGACGTGCCCAACGTGCCGCAGGTGCGGGGCATCGTGGCGCCGCCGGGGATGCCGGCCGAGGCCGTCGCCTACTGGGAAGACGTGTTCGCAAGATTCGTGAAGACGGCGAGCTGGAAAAAGTATCTCGAGGACAACCTGTTCGACGACGGATTCCAGCGCAGCGCCGAGCTCGCCAAGTTCATTGACCAGTACTCCGAGACAACACGCGGCATTCTCAGGGAAGGCGGCGTGAAGGTTGTGCGCTGAAACGCGACGGAACCGCCAAGGCCGCCAAGAACGCCAAGTAAGAACAAGAATTTAAACCGGGTGTCTTTTATGGCTGAGCTTTTGATTGTCGTCTTTTCTTGGCGTTCTTGGCGGTTTAATTCCTGTTCTTGTGTCTCCTCCGCGTCCTCGGCGTCCTCTGCGGTGAGAGGTTGTAGATGACTGCGCCGTCGTCCGCGCAGTCGGTCGCGGAGATCCTCGCTGATAAGGTCGCGGCGCTCCGCCCGGAGACGATCCCGGCCGAGGTGCGCGGCCGCGCCGAAGAGCTGCTGATAGACGTCGTCGGGCTGTGTGTGGCGGCGCGCGGCACCGATTACGTGCGGGCGCTCGCCGCCGCCGCCGACACGGGCGGCGGGTGCACCGCGATCGGCCATTTCCTTACGTACGATGCCAGGACCGCGGCGCTCATCAACGGCACCGCGGCGCACGGCGAGGATTTCGACGACACTTTCGAGGGCGGGCCGGTGCACTCAAGCGCCGTGGTGATCCCGGCGGTGCTCGCGGCCTGCGAGCGCTTCGGGCGTGACGGCCGCGCGGCGCTCGCAGGCATCGTCGCCGGCGTCGAAACGCTGTGCCGGCTTTCCATGGTGGTCCCGAAGGCGATCCACCGGGCCGGCTTCCATCCGACCGGCGTGCTGGGAACGCTCGCCGCCGCGCTCGCCGCGTCGAAGGCGATGGGCCTCGACCGCCGGCAGACGGTGGACGCGCTCGGCATCGCGGGCAGCATGGCGGGCGGCATCATCGAGTACCTCGCGGAAGGCGCGTGGACCAAGCGCCTGCACCCGGGCTGGGCGGCGCAGGCGGGAATCACCGCGGCGCGGCTCGGCCAGCGCGGATTTCTCGGGCCGCGCACCGTGCTCGAGGGCGGCCACGGGCTGTTTCACGGCTTCGCGCGCTCGGTCGAGGGCGACTACGGCGTTCTCACCGGCGGCTTCGGCGAAAAGTGGGTCATGAAGGACATCACCTTCAAGCCGTACGCGACCGGCACCATGAACCAGCCGTACATAGACTGTGCGCTGCGGCTCAGAAACCGCGGGGTGAGGCCCGAGGACGTGGTCGAAGTGCTGTGCGAGACGGCGGAAGGCTACGTACACCGGCTGTGGGAGCCGCTCGCCTCCAAGCACCGGCCGGCGAATGCCTACGCTGCGAAATTCAGCGCGCCGTTCAACATCGCGGTTGCGTTCGTGACCGGCGGGGCCGGGCTCTCCGCATTCACCGGGGAGACGGTGAAGGACGAGCGCGTCCTCGCGCTCGCGTCCCGGGTGCGCTACGTGGTGGATCCGGACAATCCGTATCCGAAAGCCTATACCGGCCACCTCCGCGTGAAGCTCAGGGACGGACGGCTACTCGAAGAGCGGCAGCCGCACATCCGCGGCGGCGCGCACGAGCCGCTCGCGCGGGCAGAGATCGAGGCGAAATTCCGCGGCAACTGCGACTACGGCGGATGGCCGAAGGAGCGGGCGGAGCGGTTTCTCGACGCCGCGCCGAAATTCTTCGACGGCCTGCTGGACCTGGCGCCGCTGCGCGCTTAGCCAAAGCGGTCCGGATGCGGTCGAGCGGTCTCCAGCGGGAGATCGTTGCGCTCTTTGACCCTGATCAACTTTGGAGGAGGCTGTTGCGCTAACATCATTTCCGTCAGCCGGCCGGAGGAACCTGCCGGGCGGCCGTGTTCGCCTTGCGTTTTCGAGGAGAAGGAGGAGGAGGAGATGAAAACCTTATTGCTGCTGTTGGCTGCCGCCGCTGTTTTCATTGCCGGCCCGAGCGCATGGGGGCAGGGGTATCCCTCCAGGCCGATACGGTTGATCGTCACCTTCCCTCCCGGCGGAGGCACGGACATTATGGCGCGGATCATCGGGCCGCAAGTGTCGAGGTCGTTCGGGCAGCCGGTGGTGGTGGACAACCGCAGCGGGGGCGGCGGCACCATCGGGGCCGAGATAGGGGCGCGTGCGGCCCCCGATGGGTACACGCTGGTCATCGTTTCCGGCAGCTACGGCGCCACCGCCGCGCTCTACAAACTGCCCTACGATCCGGTAGAGGGCATCCAGCCCATCATCCTGCTCGGTACCACAGGGCTGGTCATAGTGGTGAACCCATCGGTGCCGGTCAAGAGCATCAACGAGCTCATCGCTTACGCCAGAGCCAACCCCGGCAAGCTCAACTATGGCTCGAGCGGCACCGGCACTCTCGCGCACCTTGCGGGCGAGTTCTTCAAGCTGGAAACCAGGACGGACCTCACGCACGTTCCGTACAAGGGCTCGGGACCGGCGTTGGCCGCGGCCATCTCCGGGGAGGCACAGCTCACTTTGCTCAGCATGGTCCCGACCATCCCCTATGTGAAGGCGGGACGGCTGCGCGCCATAGCGGTCACCACCGAGAAACGCACGACGCTGCTGCCGGGCGTGCCCACTGTCAGCGAGACGGTGCCGGGTTACACGGTCATTCACTGGTACGGGATGTGGGGACCGAAGGGCCTGCCCAGGAATATCGTCTTGCTGTGGAACAAGGAGGTCGCAAAAGTGCTGCAGACGGACGAGATGAAGAAGCGGCTGGCGGGCGAAGGGCTGGACCCCGCCGGGGGCCCCCCGGAGCAGTTTCTCGACCGGATCAGGCTCGACGTGGAAAAATGGAGGAGAGTGGTCAGGGAGACGAAGATCACGATCACAGACTGACGGGTTTTCGCCGCGGAGCGGCCGGATGGCCCGGGTGGCGGACAAGTTCGGTTTTTTATGGGCAGAACGACGATAGAGAAAATCCTGGCGAGAACCTCGGGCAAGGAGGTGGTCAGGCCCGGCGAAATCGCCGTGTGCCGTCCCGATATCGTTATTCATATTGATCTGCCGATGGCGATCGAGGGCGCCTGGTACAGGCCGAGAAAGGTATTCGATCCGCAGCGGGTGGCGGTGATTTTCGATCACGCGGTTCCGTCGCCCAGCATCAAAGACGCTTCCGCGATGGCGGAAGGCCGCCGCTTCGCGAGGGAATTCGGCATTAAACGCGTGTTTGATGTCGGACAACACGGCATATCGCACGTTGTCGCGGCGGAGCACGGCCTGGCGCGTCCCGGGGAACTGCTCGTTTGCGCCGACTCGCACACTTGCGCTTCGGGTGCGCTCAACTGCGCCGGGCGCGGCATCGGCATTCCGGACACGCTGCAGGCAATAACTAGGGGCACGGTCTGGTACCTCGTGACGCCGACGATACGCTACGAATTCAAGGGCGAGCTCGGGCCGATGGTGAGCGGCAAGGACGTGTTCTTCCACATCGCCCAGACCTACGGCGGGCATGGCGGCACCAGCGTCGAGTACGGCGGTCCGGGCATTCGCGCGCTGGCGATGTCGGACCGGCGGACCATGGCGACGATGTCCGCTGAAATCGGCGCCGAGTTCGCGATCTTCGACCATGACGAGGTGACTGCGGAGTATCTGAAGGGGCGTCTCGACCGTCCCGCCACGCCGGTGCACCCCGACGCGGACGCGGATTATCTGGGGGTGCGCACCGTTGACCTTGCCGAGGTCGAGCCCTATGTCATCCTGCCGCATTCGGTTCCGCGCAACGGGGTGAGGTTGTCCTCGTTCAATCAGAAGGTCCGGATTGACCAGGCGTTCATCGGCTCGTGCGCCAACGGCCTGATCGAGGACCTGCGCGTCGCGGCAAGAATCGTTCGCGGAAACAAGGTTGCGCCCGGCGTGCGCTTCATCGTGACGCCGGGATCACAGGCAGTGTACCTGCAGGCCGTGCGCGAAGGACTCGTCGAGACCCTCGTCGAAGCGGGTGCCGTGGTCACGAATTCGACCTGCGGCGCCTGCTTTGGTTATCACATGGGAGTCCTGGCGCCCGGCGAGGTCTGCATTACGGCGAGTACGCGCAATTTCAAAGGACGCATGGGCAGCCCCGAGGCCGGCATCTATCTGGGTTCGCCGGCAACCGTCGCCGCCTCGGCGCTCACCGGGGTGATCACCGATCCGCGCAGTGTTGCCGGGTCGCGCGCTTCAACATCAGGGGACAGCGGCGATGACTGACGGGACGAATCTTGCCTATACCGGTCGAGTGTGGAAATTCGGCGACCTGATCAACACCGATATGATCATGCCGAGCGCGGCCTTCCGGCTGCCCGGGAACGAGCAGCACACGCTTTGTTTCGAGGCCATACGGCCGGGTTGGGCGAAACAGGTGCGGTGCGGCGATATTCTCGTGGCTGGCGAGAACTTCGGCATGGGCTCGGGACGTCCCATCGGCGAAGTGCTGCGCGCGTGCGGGATCGTCGCGGTGGTGGCGGAATCCATCAACGGGCTCGCCATGCGCAATTGCGTCAATGCGGGCGTTCCTGCGCTCAATTGTCCCGGTGTTGCGGCACTGCTTGATGACGGCGATACCGCACGGGTTGATTTTCTGGCCGGCCGAATCGAAAACGTGGCGCAGAAGAAATCGCTCCAGGTTCTGCCGCTGGCGCCGCTGCTCGCAGAAATCGTCTCGGCCGGAGGCGTAATCCCGATGCTGCTGAAGGAAGGCTATCTGCACGCACAGCCTTTCGTTCCTGCATCGTCCTGATTGATGCTTTTGCGGAGGGCGTTTCGTGCCCGCGATGGAGGATATGTCCCATGAACTTCGCAGCCAGGCTGCGCCAGGAAATCAAAAGTGGCCCGATGATCGTCGCGCCGGGCGCGTATGACTGCATTACCGCCAAATTGATCGAACAGGCCGGCTACCGCGCCGTTTACATGTCGGGCGGATGCACGGCGGCGATGCTCGGCTTCCCGGATTACGGGCTGACGACCATGACGGAAATGGCGGACAACGCCGGACGCATCGCCAGCGCCGTCAAGGTGCCGGTCATCGCCGATGCCGACACCGGTTTCGGCAACGAACTCAACGTCACGCGCACCATGCGCGAATACGAGTTGCGCGGCGTGGCGGCAATCCAGATCGAGGATCAGGGTTTTCCCAAGCGCTGCGGGCATCTGGACGGGAAGGAAATCGTTCCGCTGAAGGAATTTCTGACGCGGATCCGCGCGGCGGTCGCCGCGCGGCTCAACCCGGACATGCTGATCGTCGCGCGCACCGATGCGCGCAGCGTTGCGGGCTTCAATGACTCGATTGACCGCCTGAACGCGGCGCTCGATGCCGGAGCTGACGTGGCCTTCTTCGAGGCGCAGCAATCGGTGCAGGAGACCGAGCAAATCCCGCGCCTGATACATGGGCCATGCCTGCTCAATGTGACCCGCGGCGGCAAGAGCCCGGTGCCGGACCTGCGGCGGGTCGAGGACATGGGTTATCGCATTGCCATCCTTCCCGGCCTGCTGCTCATGCATATCATCGGCAGTTGCAGGCAGATACTCAGGGAAGCGCGCGATACGCACGCACACCCGGTTCCCCTCGGCGACATCTCGATACCCGACATGTGGCGCATCGTCGGGGCCGACGACTGGGATGCGGTGCAGGCCAATTACCGGTGATTGACCCGCCACGGGTAGATACCACAACTAGTGTGCTGTCCCGTAAGCAACCTGCGAAAGTCCTCGCGACAATCGGCACCATACTTTGTCGCAAATCCTCGCCAGGTGTCCAACCTGGCTGTGGTTTGCTTCGCGTCTGGCGCCGATTTCGCGGGACTTTCAACCCGGGACATGGAAAGAATGCGCCACACATGCTTGACGGTTGCCTCCGACTTATGCACGGTGTTTACGGGACAGCACACTAGGAGTTGGCCGGACTTTGGCCCGACCCACTTCTCAGGCGCATGAAAGGCCATACTTTGGGAGCCTACAACATCGCCGATCTGCGCGAATTCGCGCGGCGCAGGCTGCCCAGGGGAATCTTCGAGTTCGTTGATCGCGGCGCCGAGGATGAGGTCTCGCTGCGCAACAATCGCGCGGCACTCGATCGCATCAAGCTGAAACCACGCGTGCTGGTTGACGTCTCGCAGCGCAGTCGAAGGGCTGGTTGTCACCGTGGATAGCCCGGTTTTCTCCAATCGCGAATACAACCTTCGCAACGGCTTCACGATTCCGCTGTCCTATACCCTGCGCAACACGACCGACGTGCTGGCGCATCCACGCTGGCTGCTCGGGGTGCTGATGCGCTACCTGCTCACCACCGGCATGCCGCGCTACGAGAACTATCCGGCCGAAGTGAAGATGAGGATTACGGCGCGCCCAATGGGACGGGCACTGATGTTGAACGACTCGCTTACCTGGGACGATGTGCGCGTGCTGCGCGAGTTGTGGCCGCGCACGCTGATGGTAAAAGGGATACTTCACCCGCAGGACGCGGTGCTCGCCGCCGACTGCGGCGCCGATGCGGTCATCGTTTCCAACCACGGCGGGCGCGTCGTGGACGGCGCGCTGGCACCGATCGAGGCGCTGCCGGAAGTCGTGGACGCGGTTGGCAAGCGTGTCACTGTGATGGTGGACCGCGGCTTCCGGCGCGGCACCGACGTGGTCAAGGCGCTCGCGCTCGGCGCCGACGCGGTGCTGATCGGCCGTTCGACGCTGTATGGAACGGCAGCCGCCGGCGAAGCCGGTGCGGCACGCGCGATCGCGTTATTGCGCGAGGAAATTGATCGCGTCCTGGCGTTGCTCGGTTGCCGCGGCGTTTCCGAGCTCAACCCTGATTACCTGGTGCTGCCCCCTGGCATGAATCATTCAGGGGTTCGGCAGTCAGCGTAATTTTTCGCGCTGCTATCGAGGCCAGTTTCTACCGCGCGGGTTCCTAGTACGCGGTCAGCCCTCCGTCCAGGACCAGGGTCTGTCCGGTGATGTACGCGGCCTGCAGGCTCGCGAGATAGCATACCGCCGCCGCGATTTCCTCCGCCGTGCCGAAGCGGCGCAGCGGGATGCGGGCGAGCGCCCAATCGCGATAGCTGGGGTCGGCAAACGAGCCCGCCCGCGCCGCCGTCTCCACCCGTCCCGGCGCGATGGCGTTCACCCGGATGCCGTGCTCCGCCCACTCGATCGCCAGCATCTTCGTCATGTGGATGATTGCCGCCTTGGAGATTCCATAAGCCGACCGTCCTTCCAGCCCCACCAGCCCGTGGGTGGAAGCGATGCTGATGATGCAGCCCGGCCGCCCGCCGCCGATGAGGTGGCGGCCCATCTGCCGGCTCATGAGGAAGGTGCCGGTCAGGTTGGTCCCGATCACGTTCTCCCATTCCGCAAGGGTGATATCCAGCGCGCTCTTTTTCAGCGCCACGCCGGCATTGTTGACCAGCACGTCGAGTTGCCCGAAGGCGCCGACCGCCGCCGCTATTGCCTGCTCGACGCTGGCTTGCGAACGCACGTCGAGCGCAACCGGCACCGCGCGCGCGCCCGCCGCCGCGATTTCCCCCAGAACGCCCGCCAGTTTTTCGGGGCGGGTCGAGGACACCGCCACGTCGAAGCCATCCCGGGCGAGGTCCGCGGCAATCGTGGCGCCAATGCCCTGCGAAGCGCCGGTCACGAACGCCGTTCGTCTGCGCGCCGCCACGGCTACCAGCCCCGCGCCTCCGCGCGCAGCGCGGGCATCGCAGCCAGGGCCTCGACCAGTCTCCCGCGCTCGCTCTCGTCCAGAGCGAGGAGCGGGTAGCGGGGACCGCCGCAATCGCGGCCCATGGCGCCCAGCGCCGCCTTCAGGCCCGCGACGCCGCCTTTTTTCACGATTTGCCGCACCGCGGCGACCTGTTCCTGAGTCTTGCGGGCCTCGAAGTAGCGCTCCTTGCGGCAGAGGTCGTAGAGCTGGCGCACCAGCGCGGGAGCGACACCGGCCAGGGCCGAGAAGACGCCTTTAGCGCCCACAGCGCCGGCCGAGACCATGTACTCGGTTCCCGACAGCAACTGGAAGTCCGGGCGGGCCTTGCGCGCGGCGGCAACCACCTCGATCATGAACTGCCAGTCGAGGCTCGAATCCACGATGCCGGCGAAGTTTTGCAGCCGCTCGATGAGCTTGAGGGCGAGCTCGGCGGTCACCTTTGTGCCGCCCATTTCCCCGGGCGCGTTGGTGACGAAGAACGGGACGCGCACCGCGCCGCCGATCTGCGTAAAGTGCTCGAGCAGCATCGCCGGCGGCGGCGTCCAGTAATAGGGCGCCGCGGTCACGATGGCGGCGGCGCCCGCCTCCGCAGCGTGGTGCGCGCGCGCGGCCGCGATCGCCGTTCCCGAATCGCTCGCGTGAGCGATGACGGGCACGCGTCCCCTGACCTGCCTGATCGCGAACTCCAGCAATGCCCGCTGCTCCTCGTCGGTCAGGCTCACGGATTCCCCGGCGTGCATCGGCAGCGCCAAGGAATCGGCACTGTTGCGCAGGTGAAACTCGATCACCTTTCCGTACAGCGCGAAATCAATGCGGTGGTCACGCGTGAAAGGCGTGATCGGCGTGTGTGCCAAACCGGGCTGGAATACGGGCATCGTATGAACCCGTCAACAGGAACTGATCATCAGGGGCCGTGAGATCGGGAAATCGAAAGTCCGACAGGCTGCCGGTTACCAGCCGTGGGGCTCGGTCTCCAGGATGCCGAGCTCCTCGAGCTGGGCGCGGATGTATTCACGCCGTTCCCTGGTGGCGGTTGGCAGCGGCGGGCGGGTCGGCCCGACCGGACGGCCCATCATCACCATTCCGCCTTTCAGGGACGACGGATATTGATCGCGGAAGAGAAGCCAGAGGCGCGAAAGCTTGTACTGCAATTCCCGCGCGCGCTCCCAATCGCCCGCGATGCAGGCATTGAAAGCCCGGTTGCAGAGGCCCGGGCAAATGGCCCCGGCGGAAGAGTACGATCCTACACCGCCGAGCGGCACCGAGGGCAGCAGGTACTCGACCCCCGTCACCAGCGCGAAGTCCGGCCTGAGCGCGAGCGCCGCGCGGGCGATCTCGAGGAACTTCTCGCTGTTGAAGCTCGCCTCCTTCATGCCGATGAAGTTCGGCAAGCGCTCGATCAGCCGCGCAACGAGCTCGCCGTCAATCTCGACGCCGGACAGGTAGCCCGGCGAGTTGTACGCGATCAGCGGCAGGTCAATCGAGGTGCCCAGCCGCACGAAGTGCTGGTAGAGCGCTTCCCTGGAGGGGTTCCAGAAGTAGGGCGTGATGGCGATGATGGCGTCGGCGCCGATCTTCTGCGCGTGGCGCGCGAGATCCAGCGTATCCTCCACCGACAGGGCGCTGACGTGGATTGACACGCCGACGCGTCCCGCGACGGTCTTCACCGCCACTTCGGCGAAGCGCTTGCGCTCCGCATTGGTGAGGTTGAGCGACTCGCCCTTGTGGTGGGGCCACGAGATGGCGGTGCCGCTGGTGCGGACATGGAAGTCCAGGAGCCGCTCGAAAGTCGCCAGGTCCGGGCTGAAGTCGTCCTTGAGCGGCGTCACGGGGCTCTGCATCACGCCTCGAAGCTTGATCGCCTTCATCGAGCCTGCCAGTTGGTGAACGGGTTGAACGGCACGATCCCGGGCCGCCTGCCCCGGCCGTCCGGATCGCGTTTGCGAGCCCGATTTTAACTGCATTGGATCGTCGGCGGTCATTCGATTCCATCATCTGGTCTGGTTGATCTGGATCAACGGCGCGGCGGAGGAATTCCGGCATTTCCTGGTTTCGCTGTTCGCCCGGGCGCTAAACTAGCGCATGGCCTTCGTCCAGACGCCGCCCGAGCTGGGCAACCAGTACGACGCCGACCGCGCGCTGCGCTCCTACCTCATGCGCGCGCTGCCCGACGACGTGCGCGTGGAGATCGAGCCCGGCCTGAAAGCGATGGGCGAGCTGGCGGGCGGCGAGCTCTACCGCTTCCAGCTCGCCGACCGCGGAAACGAGCCGGTGCTCACGCAGTGGGACGCATGGGGCAACCGCGTGGACCGCGTCGAAGTGACGCCGCTGTGGCGCGAGGCGGAGCGCATCGCCGCGGAGCAGGGTCTCGTCGCGACGGCCTACGAGCGCAGGCACGGGATGTACTCGCGCGTCCACCAATTCGCGCTCGCCTATCTGTTCACGCCCTCGAACGACCTCTACAGCTGCCCGCTCGCGATGACCGACGGCGCGGCGCGGGCGCTGATCGCCGCCGGCAACCGGGCGCTGATCGAGCGCGCCGTGCCGCACCTCACGAGCCGCGACCCGCGCCGGTTCTGGACCAGCGGCCAGTGGATGACGGAAGCCGCCGGCGGCTCCGACGTGGGGCTGACCGAGACCGTCGCGCGGAAGGATGGCGACGGCTGGCGGCTCTACGGCCGCAAGTGGTTCACCTCGGCGATCGGCTCGCAGATGGCGCTGACGCTCGCCCGGCCCGAGGGCAATCCGCCGGGCGGCAAGGGACTTGCGCTGTTCTACCTCGAGACGCACGACGCGCAAGGCAGGCCGAACCGCATCCTGGTGGACCGCCTGAAGGACAAGCTCGGGACGCGCAAGGTGCCGACGGCGGAGCTCACGCTCGACGGCACGCCGGCATGGCTCGTGGCGGGCACGGGCGACGGCGTAAGGAATATCGCGCCCATGCTCAACGTCACGCGTACCTGGAACTCGGTGAGCGCCTGTGCCTTCGCGCGGCGCGGCCTCGCGCTCGCGCGCGACTACGCCCGCAAGCGCGTCGCGTTCGGCGCGCCGCTCGCCGAGAAGCCGCTGCATCTCGACACGCTGGCCGGCCTGGAGGCCGAATTTCTCGGCGCGCTGCACCTCACGTTCTTCGTCGCCGAGCTGATGGGGCGGGATGAAGCGGAGAAGGCGAGCGAAGGGCAGGGGCAACTGCTGCGGGTGCTTACCCCCGTCGCCAAGCTGCTCACCGGCCGGCAGGTCGTTCAGATACTGTCGGAGGTGATCGAGTCCTTCGGCGGAGCGGGCTACGTCGAAGACACCGGCCTGCCGCTGCTGCTGCGCGACGCGCAGGTATTGCCGATCTGGGAGGGAACGACCAACGTGCTCTCGCTCGAGACGCTGCGTGCTCTCGAGGCCGCGGGCGGCTTGGGCGCGGTCAGGCGGGAAGTCGGGATCCTGTTGCGCGGCGTGCGCGACCCGGGCCTGGTCAGAATCTCCGCGCAGGTCGAGCGGGCGGTGGAGCAGGCCGAAGCGTGGCTCGGCCAGGCGACCGGCGCCGGGCTCGAAGCGGGCGCGCGGCGCTTCGCGATGACGCTCGGACGCGCTGTCGAGCTTGCGCTCCTTACGCATCACGCGCAGTGGTCGCTGGAGCACGAGAAGGACCCGCGCACGCGCGCAGCGGCGCGGCGCTTCGCGGCGCACGGCGTGAACGTGCTTGCAGAGGTAGACGCCGCGGACTCGCGGCGTCTCGCGCGCGACGATAAACTCTAACCGCAGAGCACGCCGAGAGAATCAAGAACGGAAATTGGCCGCCAAGACACCAGGGCGCAAAGAAAAGCAAAACAATAATCGAACCGCCAAGACCGCCAAGCACGCCAAGAAAGACAAGAACAATAATGGAACCGCAGATTGACGCAGATAAACATAGATCAGACTGAAACCCTCAATCAGCCGCCGATGAACGCCGATCACGCCGATAGAGTCAGACACGAATAGCTACGGAGCGCACAGAAGTAGGTTGTGGTCTTTGGTCTGCTCGAAGGCGAGGTGGTCGTGATGGTCTACACCGAGCGTTCGGCGGGCCCCCACATCATTTCATTACGTAGAGCAGAGAAATATGAAGCGCGCTATTACTTTAAAGTCGCCAAAGACTACTTCAACTAGGCGGGTTGATACCGACAATCCGCCCTGGTCGGAAGAAATGCTTGGGCCTCCTGTGCTCAAGCGCGGTCGCGGACGGCAAAGAGCTCCGACGAAGGTTTTGACCGCCATTCGTCTGGACGCCGACGTAATCGCCTTCTTCCGAAAGCAGGGCCCAGGCTACCAAACCCGCATCAATGAGGTCCTGCGCAAGTCGGTGGAGAAAGATCTGCCCCCCGGTTCAAGGCGGACGCGCACAAAGCGTGCCGCTTGACCGGCCACGTCGGGCGTCATCCCTGCTTGTACGACGGGTCGCAAAGGCCGCGAAGGCTGCAAACGCCGCGAAGAAGAGCTGTACTACAGGTCGCAAAGGCCGCGAGGAGCGGAATCATGAAAGCAGCGATCGTGCGACGCTATGGGCCGCCATCCAACATTCAAATCGGGGACGTGCACGAGCCGGACGTCAAGCCGAATCAGGTTCTGGTTCGTGTGCGCGCGGCGTCGATCAACCCGTTGGATACCAAGCTGCGCGCCGGCAGCCTTCGCTGGGTCATGCCGTTGACGTTCCCCGCCGTGCTCGGCTTCGACTTCGCAGGCGAGATCGAACGGCTCGGCACCACGGTCGCGGGATGGTCCACCGGCGATCACGTGTATGGCCGGACCGACGCCAGGAATGGGGGCACACACGCCGAACTGACGGCCGTGGGCAGCGATGTCATCGACCGGATGCCAAGCAGTCTTTCCTTCGACCAGGCCGCGAGTCTTCCGCTGGTGGCGATGACGGCCATACAGGCGCTGCAGCAGGTGAAGCTCGCGCCCGGCGAGCGCCTGCTCGTGAATGGCGCCGCTGGAGGGGTCGGCTCGGCTGCCGTGCAGGTGGGTCATGCTATGGGGGCGACGGTAACCGGCGTGTGCAGCTCCCAGAGCGCCCCTCTCGTTAAGAGGCTGGGCGCGCGGATCCTCGATTACACAAAGGGAGAACTCGCCAGAACGACCGAGCACTTCGACGTCGTGCTCGACACCGTCTTCAGCGCCCCAACCTCAGACCTGATGCGCGTGTTAGCTGATCGCGGCCGATACGTGACGACCGGTTTCTCGGCTGGTGTTTTGCTACGCAGCACGGTGGACCGCGTATGGTCGCGGCGACGGTTCGCATTCGTCATGAGCCGCGCCGACGGCGGCCTCATGCGGCGAGTCTCCGAAATGGTCACCGCTGCCGAGCTGATCCTCGTCATTGATTCGATTTTTCCGCTCACCCGGATTGCTGAGGCACACGAACGGGTCGAACGCGGACATACACACGGAAAGATCGTCGTAACGATTGCGTAGCGGGTTCATTCATCCTTTAGTATAGGGCCGGGTTTAGCATAGGGCCGGATTCACATTTCCAAACAATATGCAACTATGCAAGCCTGACCCTGTTCTCTATTGAAAAAGAGACGATCGAGCGCTTCGTCGAGTGCAACCCGCACTACGGGTTTGCTTACCTGCGCTGCGAGCGCTCCTCGGCCGTATTCATGTCGATGCGCTCGACCGCAGCTTCCACATCCAGAATTCGCGTGACGAAAGGGAGTGCAGGTTCTTCTCCTTGATCATCGTGAAGAACCCGACACGCTGCTCGGATTCGCCGTAGGCATCTGCGGTAGCCTCTTGCACGGAAGCCTCCCCTGCGCGTTTCACGTTCAGTCACGATCATTTTGTCCGTATTAGCGCGGTTCAGTCCCCAAAATCTCCCCACGCGGCTACTTTTCATCCAATTCGGCAAGGATCGCCCGGAGCAGATCGTCGCCGAGGTGAAATCCCTCTTCCGCGAGCCGCGCGAAAACCGGCCTCACGGCCGGAATCAATCCGGCTTGCCGGGCCTCCACGATGATTCCCGCGGTCCCGGTCATCGCGATTCCGAGCCGTTGCGCCTCGCGGCGGGCCTGCAGGTCGTCGAGCAGCACCAGGGTCCCCGGTCCCAGGGCGACGGCGGCGCGCAAGGTGCTTGCTTCGCCGGTGTCGAGTTGCGGCAACGGCGGCTCGCTCCACTCCTGCCGCAGCACGCGTGTCCAGCCTTGCTTGACCGCTGCGGAAATCGCCGCCGTCCCGGGCAGTTCGCGAGCGCCGGTTGCTTCGCCTCGGACTTCCTTGGTGATCGAGATCGTCTTGTAGAGCTTGCGCAGCCAGGGAAGGCCGCCGACACGTGCAAGGGCGATGAGCGGGCTCGCGTCCGCCAGGACTACCTTGCGCGCCACGCCTTGACGTTCTTGAGGTCTTCCCGGAGCGTCCTGGCGTTACCCCGGATCACGGGGATGCCCGCCCGGCCCATCTCGACCATGAATGCTTCGAGCGGCACGCCGGCCACCTTGGCGGCCCGGCCGATCGAGAGGCTTTCGCTCTTATAGAGCGCCGTCGCAAGGGCGAGCCGTACCCCCGGCTCGCCGAGCAGGCCCTCGTCGTCGAGGTGAAAGAGCACGGCCTCGGGCTGGTCGCGGTTCATCACCACCACCGGCTGCTTGCGCGCCATGCGCAGCGCGTCCGAGGGGTTGTTCTTGAGCTGGCGAACGTTGACGGTCTTCATGCTGTTCCCTCTGAATGTAGGAACATATTGTAGCCACATTGCCCGGTGCCGGCAATAGCTCACGCCCGGCCTGTCTTCGGGGGTGCTCCAGCCGAGGGGGGAAACCTCAGGGACAGACCACGGTTTCGGATCTATGTGCGTTCATCTGCGTTTATTCCGTTCCGATGTATGGCTTCCGGGCCTGTCACGGACCATTGACCGCTAGGAGCTGCCAGATGTCATTGGAACGGGATTTATCTGCGGTTCCATTATCGGTGTTCTTTGCGGCTTTGCGCCTTTGCGTCGAGGTGTTAGAGTTGACCACGAGTAACGAGAAACGAGCCACCTTTTTCGAGCACAGCCATGAGCGAAAAAACCCTCCAAATCGACATCGTCTCCGACGTCGTCTGACCCTGGTGCTTCATCGGCAAGCGCAAGCTGGAGAAGGCCCTCGGCCTCTACCGCGAGCGCCATCCCGATGGGCCCGAGCCGGCCGTGCGCTGGCTACCGTTTCAGCTGAATCCCGACCTGCCCGAGGCCGGCATCCCGCGCGAGGAGTACGTCGCGCGCAAGTTCGGTGCGCGCGGGAAGGGCGTCAATGAGCGCGTGGTGATGGCGGGCCGTCAGGTCGGCATCCCGTTCGCCTACGAGAAGATGAAGGTCCAACCCAACACGCTCAATGCGCACCGGCTGATGTGCTACGCGGAGCGCGCCGGGAAGCAGGACGAACTGGCGGAGGCGCTGTTCCGCGCCCATTTCACGGAGGGCGTCAATCTGACCGACCGGGAAACACTCGCCGACATCGCCGCGCGCGCCGGGCTCGACCGCAACGCGGTCGCCGCGTATCTTGCAAGCGACGAGGATCGCGCACTGGTCGCGCAGGGAGACATGGAGGCGCGCGGCGCCGGCATCGGCGGCGTGCCGTTCTTCATCTTCGGGCGCAAGATCGGCGTGTCCGGCGCCCAGGACCCCGACGCCCTGCTGGAAGCGATGGAGCAGGCGCTAGCCGAAGGATGAAGGATGAAGGATGACCGTCGCGCGTCGCGCGACCACGACAGGTCTCGACCTTTCGTTGCCTTCGGTCAGAGATTCGCCGGATGTCAAGCGGCTGACCGACCGGGCGTGAGCGAAAGGGAGGAGCATCTCTGGAAATCACGCGCAGCGCGGGGTCATCCTTCCACGTTCATCCTTCATCCTTGCTATTCTAATCACGATTCACGCAGTCGCTGATGGCGGAGCCTCCCACCTACCACAACGCCCTGCCGCTCGGCTCGATGCTCGCCGAGTACAAGCTCGAAGCGGTGCTCGGCGCGGGCGGCTTCGGCATGACGTATCTGGGCTGGGACACCCACCTCGAGAAGCACGTCGCCATCAAGCCGGGCAACATTTTCCTGCGCGCGAGCGGCAGCCCGGTGCTGATCGATTTCGGCGCCGCGCGGCAGGCCATCGGCGGGGCCACCCGAAGCCTGACCTCGGTGCTCACGCCCGGGTACGCGCCGCTGGAGCAGTACGCGAGCGACGGCAACCAGGGCCCGTGGTCGGACATCTACGCCATGTCCGGCGTGCTCTACCGCGCGCTGGCGAATGACAACCCGCCCGACGCGGTGAGCCGTCTCAAGAGCGACACCATTTCCGCGAACCTCGCGGCGCTGCGGGGGCGGGTCAGCCAGCCGTTCCTGCGCGCGGTGGAGTGGGCGCTGGCGCTCGACGAGAAGCAGCGGCCGCAGAACGTGATCGAATGGAAGCGCGCGCTGGTGGGAGAGGCCGTTGCGTCCGCGACGGTCCGGCTTGCGGCGCCTTCGGCGCGCGACGCGAAGACGGTGGCCGTGGCGCCCGCGCAGCCGTTCCCACAGGCGCAGACGGAGCAGGAGCCGCGGCAGCGTCCGGAGCGGCCGGGCTCGCGCTGGCGCTGGGTGGGGGTCGGGCTGGCGCTGCTTGCCGCGGTGATCGTGGCGAGCGCTTGGAACAAGCAGCAGCAGGCGAAGGAGCAGGCGCGGCTGGAGACGGCGCAACTCGAGGCCGAGCGCCGCGCCGAAGAGAAGAAGCGGACGCGGTTCACCCCGGCGGCGTCGGGCGTTTCTTACGAAACGCCGGGTCGCGAGCGCCCGCCGCGCGATCGCGCAGCAGCGCCTTCAGGAACAGTGACGGGTGAACAGTGAACGGTAAACGGTGAATGTCGGTCTCCGGCAACTGTTCCCCGTCGCCTGTCAAGCACGTTCGCGGCGACGATCCAGGCGCTCGGCGATTTTTTCCAGGTACGCCTGCTCGATGCGCAAATCGCCGCGCCGCCCGCCCCGGGCGGTACGGGCGAGCAGGAAGTTGACGCGGGAAAGCAGCCGCCGGCGCTCGCCTTCGTCCTCGACGAGCCGCAGCATCTGCTCCAGCTCGCGGATTTCGCGGTGCGCTTCGACCTCCGGCGGCACGAATCCGGCGCAACCGCTTCCGATTCATGCAATTCAGCCAGGCCCGGCGCCTACGACAGCAGAAACTCGCGCACGACCCTGATCTGATCGTCGGCCATCAGCATCGGCGCGTGGCCGACGCCTTCGAATTCGACGAGTTTCGGTTTCGGGCCGCGCTGCGTCATTTGCAGCGCGGTATCCTTCAGCAGGAGGTCGGACTGCGCTCCGCGAAGCACCAGGGTAGGGCAGCTGATCGTGTCCCAGAAGCTCCACAAGTCCACGTCAGCGAGCGGACCTTTGCGGAAGGGAAGAGCGATGTCGGGGTCGTAGCGCATGCCCCAGGAGCCGTCCTCGTGCTGTTTTGCCCCGTGCAGCGCGAGGTGATGCCATTGCTCGTCGGTGAGCGGGCCGAACGTTGCCGAAACCATGCGCACGTAACTTTCCAGCTCTTCGAAGGTCTTGAAACACGGGTCCTTGCCGACGTAGGCCGCGATGCGCTCGAGCGCGGCCCTGGGGATGAACGTGCCGACATCGTTCAGCACCAGCCGCTCGATCGGCGAATTGGGGCGCGAGGCGAGCAACATGCCGATGAGGCCGCCCATCGAAGTGCCGACCCAGTAAATACGTTTTTTTTCGGCGTTGGCCCGTCCGAGCAGGCGAGCAAGCCGGCCCGCCAGCCCGCGCGGGGATGGCTTGGCCGTTACGCGCGCGACGAGTACCGCCATATCGGCGCAGTACTGGGGATAGCCGTAATCCTCCTTGGCGTAGAGCCAGTCGCTCTTGCCCCGGCCGGCGATGTCCGGACACACGACGCGGAAGTCGGGGAGCAGGGCCCGCGCGAGAAAATCGAAGTCGCGGCCGTTGCGCGTCAGTCCGTGCACGCAGATCACCACGCGCCCGGCGCCGGGATCACCCCAGTCGGTGTAGCGAATGCGGTGGAAGCCCTTGGTGCTGAGACCGGAAACGTAATCTTCGTGCATGCGCGTCGGATCTTTCTGCGGCGTTGCCCGGCGCGCTGCAGGCGCATCCCGTCGAACGCCCCGGTTTTCCAGGATATCGGTTGAATTATAGTTGGAACGGCACTAGACGAGCAGCATGTCGGCGTGCATAGCGCCGGCTACGCGAGGGATGACGTCAGTTGAACTGGGCGGTGAAAGTCGGTAGCCTAACGGGCTCCGATCCACGTCTGTTTCCAACCCAGCACCCGGTCAACCGAGAGGGAGCCATGGCCACCGAATCCACAGTCACCAAAGACAAGCTCGCGCAGGATCTCAAGATCGTGATTGCCGACGCCGAGGAGCTGCTGCGCGCCACCGCGGGCCAGGCCGGCGAAAAGGTCGCCGTCGCGCGCGAGAAGATCCAGGACAGTCTGCACCGCGCCAAGGTGAAGCTGGCCGAAGTGGAGGATGTCCTGGTTGACACGAGCAAGCAGGCGGCGCGCGCCACCGACGAATACGTGCATGAGCACCCGTGGGGCGCGGTCGGGATCGCCGCCGGCATCGGGCTCGTGATCGGTCTTCTGGTCGGCCGGCGCTAGTGCCGTTCCGGCTATTTATGCCAATCCAACCATTTTGCCCGAGGAGTTTGCCGGCCCAGAGTCCGGCAAACTCCTAGGCTCATCCGGACCGCGGTCGTGGAAGAGCGTCCGCCCGGCAGCCGGGGCCCCGGGCTGCTGCAATCCCTGCGCAATCTCGCGGCGACGCTGGTTGCGCTGCTGCAGACGCGCCTGGAGCTCCTCGGGACCGAGCTGGAGGAGGAGCGCTTGCGGCTCGCGCAGGTGCTGCTGTGGAGCGGCGTTGCGCTCGCCTTTCTCGTGCTCGGCACCGTCATGCTGACGCTATTCGTGGTGGTGCTGTTCTGGGATACCCAGCGGGTGCTGGTTTCAGGGCTCCTTGCCGCGGTTTATCTCGCGCTCGGTGCAGCGGCGGTGATGATGGCGCGCAGCAGGGCGCGTGCCCGCTCGAAGCTGTTTTCAGCCAGCCTCGCTGAGCTCGCCAAGGATCGCGAAAGTCTTACCCGATGAGCTACACCGAACGGATGGTCGAGGTCACCCGCTGCAAGGAGCGGCTGATCGCGCGTGCCGCCGCCCAGCGCGCGGCGGTTGCGGGAGCCGCCGAGCGATGGCGCACGCCGATCGGCGCGGCCGACCGTGTGCTCTCCGTGGCGCGGTTTTTCCGCTCACATCCGCTGCTGCTGGCTGCTGCTGCCGCCGCGCTGGCCGTGTTGGGACGCCGCAATCTCCTCGGGCTGATCGGGCGCGGCTTTGCGGCGTGGCGCGTCTGGCGCGCGCTCGCCGCGTGGTCGGCCAGGCTCTGACGTCCGCTCCGGCGCCTCATGCCGCTTGCTACAATAGCGTAAGCAACCCGCCGTCAACCTCAACTATCCGGGAGCCGCGATCCCATGACAGACCGCATGGCGGAGGCCTACAACATCGCCGATCTGCGCGAGATGGCGCGCCGGCGGCTTCCGAAAGGGCTGTTCGAGTTCATTGACCGCGGCACCGAAGACGAGGTGTCGCTGCGGAACAACCGCGAGGTGTTCCAGCGCATCCGCTTCAGGCCGCGCACGCTGGTGGATGTTTCCGGTCGCAGCTTGGAGGTCACGCTGTTCGGCAAGCAGCACAAGATGCCGGTCATCGTGGCGCCCACCGGCACGGCGGGATTGGCCTGGTACCGTGGCGAGGTCGCGCTCGCGCGCGCGACGGCCAGGGCGGGCGTCCCGTTCGTGCTGGCAACAGGTTCGATGACGGCGATGGAGACGATCGCCGAGCAGGCCGGCGACACCGAGCTGTGGTTCCAGCTCTACATGTGGCCGGACCGCAGCCTGTCGCACAAGGTGGTCGAGCGCGCCAGGGCGGCCGGTTTCAAGGCGCTCGTGGTGACGGTGGACGGCGCCGTGCCTGGCAACCGGGAATACAACCTGCGCAACGGCTTCACTATCCCGTTCAGCTTCACGCGCCGCAACGTGACCGACGTCCTGATGCATCCGCGCTGGCTGTTCGGGGTGCTGGCCCGTTACGTGACGACGACCGGCATGCCGCGCTACGAGAACTACCCGTCCGAAATCAAATACCGGATCACGGCGCGCCCGATGGGGCGCTCGATGATGCGCAACGATTCCCTGACGTGGGAGGATCTGCGCACGCTGCGCAAGATGTGGCCGCACACGCTGATCGTGAAGGGCGTCCTG
>DAIDBG010000113.1 GCA_027310225.1 bacterium
GCTCCCGCCCGCGGCCGCGCGCGGCCTTTTTGCCGCCGGTGCGGGCGCTTCATCCGCGACACCGGTGGCAAGCGTGGCCGGTCCGGCACGCGGGTCGAGCGCGCGCACCGCGTCCTGCAGCTGGCGCACGCGTATCTCGCCACGCCCGATTTCAGCGAGGAAATCACTCAACCTGGCGAAACCGAGCTGAGCCGCGAGCTGGTCAAGGTTGAGCGCGGTCATGCCCTGCCGCCGCAGCTCCTTTTCAACCACGGCTCTGCCTTGTGCCACCGCTTCTTCCAGATTTTGCCGGTTGAACCACTGGCGGATCTTGGTGCGCGCGCCCGTGCTCCTCACATAGCCCAGCGCGGGATTCAGCCAGTCGCGGCTGGGGCCGCCCTGTTTCGCGGAGACGATCTCGACCTGCTGCCCGTTGGCAAGGGGCGTGTTGAGCGGGACCATCGCGCCATCCACCCTGGCACCGCGGCAACGGTGGCCGAGCTCGCTGTGCACGTGATACGCGAAGTCAACCGGTGTCGCTGCCCTGGGCAGATCAATGACCTTGCCCTGCGGCGTCAGCACGTAAATCGTGTCCTCGAACAAACCGGTGCGAAACTGTTCGGCGAGCTCGCCGGCGTCCTTGACCTCCTCCTTCCACTCCAGGATCTGCCGCAGCCACGCGATCTTCTCGTCGTAGCCCCGGTCGTGGCGCGAGCCCTCCTTGTAGCGCCAGTGCGCGGCAACGCCCAGTTCCGAATGCTGATGCATCTCGTAGGTGCGGATCTGCACCTCCACCGCCTTGCCTTCCGGCCCGATGACGGCGGTATGCAGAGAGCGGTACTGATTGCTCTTCGGCTTGGCGATGTAATCGTCGAATTCCTTGGGGATCGGCGCCCAGAAGTTATGCACGACACCCAGTGCCGCGTAGCAATCCTTGACGTCCCGGACCAGGATCCGCACTGCTCTAACATCATGAAGCGCTTCGAAATTAATGCCTTTTACACGCATCTTCTTGTAAATACTGAATATGTGCTTCGGGCGCCCGGTGACCTCTGCTTCGACGCCGGCGCGTGCGAGTTCGCCCTTGATCTGCGCGATCACGTTCTCGATGTAGTGCTCGCGATCCGTGCGCTTCTCGTCGAGCAGGCGCGCGATGCCCTTGTAGGTGTCGGGGTCGAGGACGCGGAAGGCGAGATCTTCCATTTCCCACTTCAACTGCCACACCCCCAACCGGTTCGCGAGGGGCGCAAAGATGTCGTGCGTGAGCCGCGCGGTCTCGCGCCTCAGCCCCTCGTCACCCGACTTCACGATGTAGCGCAGCTCCTGGGTATGATCGGCGAGCTTCACCAGCACCACGCGGATATCCTGGACCATGGAGAGCAGCATCTTGCGCAACGCTTCGAGTTGCGCCGCCTGCTGCTCCGGCTTCATCTCCGCCCACGGCCGGTTCGAGAGCGCGCCGATGTGCGCCATGCGCGCGACGCCCTCCGCAAGCCCGGCGACGCCGGGCCCGAACCTCTCGTGCAGCATCCCCGCGCCCTGCGGCGCGAGACAGCGGCTGTGGGACAGCAGCGCCGCGGCGAGCACGTCACGATCGAGCCGCAGCTCTCCGAGTATCGCCGCGGTTTCGAGAGCATGCGCCAACACCGGCTCTCCGCTCGCCAGCCGCTGTTCTCCATAGAGCGGCACAACGAACTCGAGCGCACGCCTGAGCACGTCGCCTTCAGGAACATCGCCCCCGCCAAGGCGCGCGAGCCAGCCCGCCATGCCGATATCACGCTGCGGATCGACCAGTTTCAGACGAGAGTTGACGACCATGGTCCTGTGTCCAGCACCGCGATGCCGGCATCGAAACACCGGCATGCAATGTCCTACAGAGCCGCCGCCGGAAAATTGGTTCCCGGCACCGTGCCGGATTCGCGGGAGGCGCATTCTAGCAGCCTGCCGGACTTGGATGGCCGACCGGAAGCACAGTCCCGACATGATGATGTCTTGTATGCCCGGGTCAATCCCCATCGGAACCTGCCGGCGCAGGACCGCCCGTCTGGAATGATGCTTTCGGACCCGGCACGGGATCTTCGGCCAGCGGCGTCTGCCAATAACGCCGGCGGAGGGCACGATACGGAGATACCCGGATGCCCTCTCCGGCGCTGATCGTGATCGTGACTGCGCCGTCGCGGTCCGTCCGGTAGATCCTGGCGCCGATCTCCCCATAGCGTTGCACGACTTCGCGGCGGGGATGGCCGAAACGGTTGCGGTAGCCCACCGGGAACACCACGACCTTGGGGCTGACCGCCTTCACGAAATCGCTGGTGGAGGAGGTCCGGCTGCCCTGATGCGGCGCGATCAGCACCTCGGCGCGCAGCGCCTCGCGCGGCCCGCGCAGTAGTTGCTCTTCGGAGCCGCGCTCGATGTCCGCCGGCAGCAACACCTTCCCGCCGCGGGCTTCGATCCTGAGGACGCAGCTGCGGTTGTTGTCCTTCACCAGCGGATCGTCGTAGCTCTCCGCTGAAGGATGCAGAATCTCGAACCGCACCCCGTCCCGCTCCCAGCCCTGCCCGCTACGGCAGCGGAACGCCCGCTCCGCCTGCAGCATCAGCGGATCGAGATCGGGCAGCGAGGACAGCAACCATCCCACCGGCAACGCCTGCAGAACCGAGGCGGTCCCCCCCGAATGGTCGCTGTCGCCGTGGCTCACGATGATTCCTTCGAGCCGCTGGACGCCGGTTGCACGCAGGAAAGGCACGATGATGCGATTGCCGCTGTCGGCGCCCGGGCCGAACGCCGGCCCGGTGTCGTAGAGCAGCGCGTAATTGGCGGTCCGCACCAGCGCCGCCATGCCCTGTCCCACGTCGAGCACGACGACTTCGACGTCGCCCGTGCGCAACGCACCGGGCGCTGCGATGAACAAAGGCATGAGTCCGGCTACGCCCAGCCAGCGCGCCGGAAGACCGCGTGGAGCGAGTAGCCACGCCAGCGCGGCAACGGCCAGCACCACCGTCCAGACCGGCGGCGCGTGCTGCTGCCATACCGCTTCGGGCAATGCGCTCAGCCATTCCACCACCGCCATGCACCAGCTCATTGCGAGGTGCGCCGCCTGAAGGACAAAATCGAAAGGCGACGCGATCCCGATCAGCGCCAACGGCGCGACGAGCAGGCTCACCACAGGGATGGCCAGGGCATTGGCGAGCGGGGAAACGATCGAGACCTGCTGGAACATCGCAAGCAGCGGCGGAATCAGTGCCAGCGTGACGGCGACCTGCACCTTCGCCCAGCTCACGAGCCAGTGCGGATTGGCGACCCGCCCGAGCGACACGTACATGATCACCGCGACGGCGCCGAACGAGAGCCAGAAACCGGGAGCGAGTACCGCCCACGGATCGAGCAGCACCACGGCGAACAGCGCCGTGGCGAGCACCATCGAGGCCGATTCGATCACGCCCAGCCACAGCGCCGCCGCCACGATGCCCAGCATGTAAACCGTGCGCTGGGCCGGCACCGCGAAGCCGGCGAGCGCCGCGTACAGCAGCGCCGCGGCAAAACCCGCGAGCACGGCGGCCTTGCGTGCCGGCAGGCGCAGCACGAGCCGCGGGTCGCGCCGCCACAACCCGTAAACCAACGCGAAAACGAGGCCGGAAACCATGGTGATGTGCAGGCCCGAGATACTCATCAGATGATTGATCCCGGTGCGGGTGAACGTTCGCCATTGCTCGGGAGATATCGCGCGCTGGTCGCCGATGGCGAGCGCGGTGATGATGCCGGCATAGGGCGCTCCGGGCAGTGCCGCCTGGATACGGGCGCGCGCCAGCTGGCGGACGCGCTCGATCCAGTATTCCGGCCGGTGCACCATCTCCGTCAGCCGCCGGCTGCCCGCCCTCGGCCGGACGTACCCGGTCGCACGCAGGTTGCGCTCGAGCAGCCATGCCTCGTAATCGAAGCCGTACGGATTGGCGTTGCCGCGCGGGCGCCGCAACCGCACGGTCAGCTGCCAGCGTTCCCCGGCACCGAGCTCCGGGAAGGTCGCGGGCCGTTCCGGGCTGCCCCACCACGACAGCACGACGCGCCTCGGCACGATTGCCCCCGGAGTGAGAACGCGCTCGACGTCGAATTCGAAGCGCACGCCGCGCTCATGGGCTTGCGGCAGGCTCGATACGACGCCGACCACGCTGATGTCGCGTCCCTCCCATTCGGAGGGCAGGCCGTCGGAGAGCCGCAACTGCGCGCTCCAGGCCGCCCAGGCAAAACCGAGCGCGACCCAGGCTGCCTTGATGAGCGCCCCGCGCGCGAGCCGCAGCGTTGCGCGTCCGGCATCCACGTAGCGCGCCGCGAAGCCGATCGCCGCCAGCGCCCATGTCCAGCCCGCCTCGGGCAGCACGGCCTGCTGCTGCAGCAGCCATGCGCCCGCCACGAAGCATAGGATGTTGAGCTGCATCCGGTCGCTGTGCCAGGATTCCTTGTCCTGTAACGCGCGACGCGCAACGGGGTGGACGCAGTAGAATGCCGGTGACCGCGCGCGATGCGCGGACCGATTACGCATGCCACGCAAGTTCTTCAGGAGGTTCCTGCCGGACCATGATGCCATCCGGCGGAATCGTTACGTCGCCTGGTTCGGGCCGCGGCTGCAGCACCATAACCTGTGGCACCTGCATCGCCGTTCGGTCGCCGGCGGGGTGGCAGCCGGCCTGTTTGCCGGGCTGATTCCGGGAAGCAATCCCGTGCAGTTCGCCGCCGGCGCGCTCTTGGCGATCGCGCTCCGCGTCAACCTTCCGATCGCGGTGTTCGTCACGCTCTACTCCAACCCGTTCACCATCGTCCCGCTCTACTACCTCGCCTTCCGGCTCGGCCAGCTGGTGCTGATGCAGGGCGACGGCGGGCTGCCGCCGCTCGCCTTCGGCCTGGAGGGCAAGGGCTTCGGCGAATGGATTCCGGCGGCGCTCGAGTGGCTCGCCAGCGTCGGCAAGCCGCTGGTGGTCGGCCTGCCGTTGCTCGCGCTGCTGCTTGCGCTGATCGGTTATTTCGCGGTTGATCGACTGTGGCGGCTTTCCGTACGCTGCGCCTGGCGGCGGCGCCGACGCCGCCACGCGCTGCGCGCCCGCAGGCCGTGAGGACACCCGACTACTGGCCGCGGGCGACGCGCGATCTCGCAGCGCGCGACGCTGTGCTGCGGGCGCTCATCACGCGCTTCGACGGCCTCGCGCTTGGCAGCCGCGGCGACGCGTTTTCCACGCTGGCGCGCGCCATCGTCGGTCAGCAGATTTCGGTCCGGGCGGCGCAAAACGTGTGGGGCCGGCTTTCTGGCCGGCTGGAGACGGTGACGCCCGGGACAGTGGCTCGCTCCCGCAAACCGACCCTGCGAGCCTGCGGCCTGTCCGCTCAGAAAGCCGATTATCTGAAAGACCTGGCAAGGAAATTCCTGGACGGCACGCTCGATGCCGCGCGCTGGCGCGCCCTCGAAGACGAAGCGCTGATTGCCGAGCTGACCCTGGTCAAGGGGATCGGCCGCTGGACCGCGGAGATGTTCCTGATTTTCTACCTGACGCGCCCGGACGTGCTGCCGCTCGCCGATCTCGGCCTGCAGCGGGCGATGAGACTGCACTACAACCGCGGCAGGCCGTTGTCCGAGCGCCGCATGCGCAGCATCGGCGCAAGCTGGGCGCCGTGGCGCTCGGTGGCAACGTGGTACCTGTGGCGCTCGCTCGATCCCGTTCCCGTCGAGTACTAGAAAGTGAACAGCAAACGCGATCCGGCCGCCAGCTCCTGCTTACCGTTCGCGGTTCACCGGCAATGACCCACGCCGAGTTCGTCACCGCCTATGCCCGCGGCGAAATCAGGGTCGAGATTGACCCACAGGCCGCGGCGCGCTCACTCTCGGCGCGGTTGCTGCTGCCGTTCGTGATGATGCCCGTGCTCGGCGCGGGCGTCGCGCTGGCGTTGATCGGCTGGATCTGGACCGGCCTCGCGGTCATCGCGCTCGGGAGCGTGACGTCGCGCCTCATCAAGCGTTCCGCCCCTCATCTCCTGCTGCAGGAAGCGTTGCGGGATGAATCGGCCTTCGGCGAGCTGACCCGCAGCGGCATCCTCCGCATCGCGCCGACCGTGCAGTAGGGCTGCAGGCGGTTATGCCGCAGGATGCAAGACCCCGTCAACCAGCCGGAGCGTCCGGTCGGTGCGCCGCGCAATATCCGGATCGTGGGTGACGATCACCAGACTCGTGCCGATGCGCCTGTTCAGTTCGAGCATGAGGTCGAACACCGTCTCGGCGTTGTGCCGGTCGAGATTGCCGGTCGGCTCGTCAGCGAGCACGCACGCCGGCCGTGTCACGAGCGCGCGCGCCAGCGCCGCGCGCTGGCGTTCGCCGCCCGAGAGCTCGCCCGGGCGGTGCGTGAGGCGGTGCTCCAGACCGACCTGCCTGAGCATCGCCTTCGCTTCGCCGCAGGCCTCGGCCTTTTCCATGCGCCGGATCAGCAACGGCATCGCCACGTTCTCGAGGGCGGAGAATTCCGGCAGCAGATGGTGGAACTGGTAAACGAAGCCAAGCGCGCGGTTGCGCGTGAGCCCGCGCCCGGTTTCGTCCTGCTTGCTGATGTCCTGGCCCAGCACCCGCACCTCGCCCTGCGTCGTGTCGTCGAGTCCGCCCAGCAGGTGCAGCAGCGTGCTCTTGCCGGAGCCCGAGGCGCCGACGATCGCCACGCGCTCGCCCGCCGTCACATCGAGATCCACCCCCAGCAGCACCGGGACCTCGACCCTGCCCTGATAATAGGTCTTGTGCAGGTTGCGGCAGGAAATGACAGGCGTGTCCGCGCTTTTCCGTTCACCGTTCACTGTTCGCCCTCACTCGTATCTCAGCGCCTCCGCCGGGTTGACCCTGGCCGCCCGGTAACTCGGGTAGAGGGTGGCAAGCAGACTGACCGCAAACGAAAACACCGCCGTCAGCACCACATCGGGCGTTTGCAGCTCCGAGGGAACTTCCGAAATAAGATAGACGTCCTTGGCGAAGAACTTGAAGCCGAACAGATTCTCGATGAACGGCACCACGATCTCGACGTTGAGCGCCAGCGAGATGCCGCCGGCAAGGCCGAGAAGCGTCCCGACGACCCCGATCACCGTGCCCTGGATGATGAAAATCTTCGTGATGCTCGAGGGCGCCGCGCCGAGCGTGCGCAGGATCGCGATGTCGGGCTGCTTGTCGGTGACCACCATCACCAGGCCGGAGACGATGTTGAACGCCGCGACCGCGATGATGAGAAACACCACGAAGAACATCAAGCGCTTCTCGATCTGTACCGCGCGCAGCAGGTTCGCATTCTGCATGGTCCAGTCGCTGGCGTAGATTTCCGGGCCCAGCGCGCGCGCGAGATCGCGCGCCACCGCCGGGGCCTGGAACAGGTCCTTGAGCTTGAGCCGGACACCCGATACCGCATCGCCGAAGCGGAAGAGCTTCTGCGCATCCTCAAGATGCACCAGCGCGAGCCCCGAATCGTACTCGTATTGATCCACGCTGAACACGCCGACCACGGTGAACTGCTTGAGCCTCGGGATGAGGCCCGCGGGCGTCACCTGCCCCTGCGGTGCGATCACCACTACCTTGTCGCCCGGGGTCGCGCCCAGGGCGCGCGCGAGTTCCGCGCCGAGCACGATGCCGAATTCACCCGGCCTGAGGGCGTCGAGTCGGCCGCTCTTCATATGCGCTCCGATCTCGGAAACCCGCTCCTCTTCCGCCGGCAGAATGCCGCGAATGAATGCTCCGCGCACCGCCTGGCCGCGGGTCAGCAGGCCCTGCGCGTTCACGTACGGCGCGGCAGCCAGCACCTGGTCATGGCGCCCGGCCGCCCGGGCGACCTGCTGCCACTGAGCGAGCTTCCCGTTCGCGCCGGAGAGCTGCACGTGCGATGCCACGCCGAGTATGCGGGTGCGTATCTCGCGCTGAAAGCCGTTCATCACGGAGAGCACCGTGATCAGCACCGTCATGCCGAGCGCGATGCCGATCACGGAAATGAAGGAGATGAACGAAATGAAATGGTTGCGGCGCTTCGCGCGCGTGTAACGCAATCCGATGAGGAACTCGTACGACACGTCCGGAATCTTGTTGTTGAGCGGCGTCCCCGCGCAAGGTCCGTTATTCTGACACAAGGACCCTGTTGTCCCAATCATCGAAGCCCGCTGTGCTAGACTCGCACAAGGGCGCCGCAGCCGCGATGCGATGAACTGCCACCTGCTCGTTCCCGATCTGTTCTGGCCCGCGGCTGCCGGTATCGAGCCATACCGCGGGCTCGAACTGCCGGCGCTCGAATCACTGCTCGCGCGCGGCCGGAGCCGCAAAACCGCCGGCCGCTCGCTCGAGCGCTGGCTCGCCGGCGCTTACCACGTGGTTCCCCAGCATGATTTGCCGCTCGCGCCGCTCGCGCTGCGCGGCGACGGCGCCGAGCCCGGCCCGCACTGGTGGATGCGCGCCGATCCCGTCCACTTGCGGGTTCAAGGCGACCGGCTGATGCTGGCTGACGCCTCGCGCTTCACCGTGACGGTAGAGGAAGCACGGGACTACCTCGCCGTCCTCAACCGGCACTTCGGCGCCGACGGAATCACCCTCGTTGCTCCACATCCACATCGCTGGTACCTGCGCACGGCGGTCGAGCTGCGCGTCCGAACCACGCCCACCGCCGAGGTCGCAGGCAAAGGGATCGAGCCGTTTCTACCCGCGGGCGAAGACGGCGCGTACTGGCGGAAAGCCGTCAATGAAGTGCAGATGCTGTTGCACGAGCACCCGTGCAATGCGGCGCGCGAGGCGCGCGGCGAGCTCCCGATCAACAGCGTGTGGTTCTGGGGCGCGGGCCGTGCCGCGCAGCTCGCCGCCGGCGCGCCTTACGCCGTCATCTGGTGCCGCCATCCGCTCGCACGGGGGCTTGCGGCGGCGGCCGGGACCGAAGCGCGCCCGCTGCCGGAGTCCGTCGAACCGGTATTGCAGGCACTGCGCGCGGCGCCGCGCGAACAGGTGCACCTCGTGGTGCTCGAAACCCCGCCCGCGGCAGCGTACGGCGATATCACGGCCTGGCGCGAATCGGTGCTGGCGCTCGAGCGGCGATGGTTTGCGCCACTCGTTGCCGCCGTGCAGGACGGGGCTCTGGATGCCGTTACGTTGGACGGGCTAGGGCCGGATTTCGGTTATACCGCCGGGCTGGTGCGGCAGGACCGGATGAAGTTCTGGCGCTGGCGGCGCCCGCTGCATGCCTATGCCGAATAACGCCAGGCCCGTCATCGTCACGCGCAGGGCCGAATCCTCGGTGGTGGAACGGCTGATGCGCGGGGGCATCCACCCCCTGCTCGCCAGGATCTACGGCGCGCGCGGGATCACGTCGGCTCATCACCTGGCGGCCGGCTTCGAGAGCCTGGCCGCGCCCGACGCCATGCTCAACCTCCACACCATGGCGCGGCTGCTCGCCGACGCCATCGCAACGCACAGGAAACTGCTCATCGTCGCCGACTACGACGCCGACGGGGCCACCGCCTGCGCCGTCGGCATGCGCGCACTACGCGCGTTCGGGGCCGCTGTCCACTACCTGGTGCCCAATCGCTTCGAGTATGGCTACGGCCTATCCCCGGAAATCGTCCGGCTCGCCCACACGCAGGCGCGTCCCGACATCGTGATCACGGTGGACAACGGCATCGCGAGCTTCGAAGGCGTGGCCGAGGCCAACCGCTTGGGCATGAAGGTGCTGATCACCGATCACCACCTGCCGGCGGAGCGCCTGCCCGAAGCCGCCTGCATCATCAATCCCAACCAACCCGGCTGCACCTTCCCGAGCAGGCACCTCGCGGGCGTGGGCGTGATGTTCTACCTGATGCTTGCGCTGCGCACGGAATTGAGGCAACGCGGCGCTTTTCAGGGGGCGGACGAGCCTAACCTGGCAGACCTGCTCGACCTCGTCGCGCTCGGCACGGTCGCCGATGTCGTCACGCTCGACCACAACAATCGCATCCTCGTGCACCAGGGCCTCGCCCGCATCCGCGCCGGGCGCATGCAACACGGCGTCGCGGCGCTGTTCCAGGTCGCGGGACGCGATGCGCAGCGGGCCTCGACGCGCGACCTCGGTTTCGTGCTCGGGCCGCGGCTCAATGCCGCGGGGCGTCTCACCGACATGTCGCTCGGGATCGAATGCCTCGTCACGGGCGACCGGGACCGCGCACAGCGGATCGCGGGGGAACTCGACCGCCTCAATCGCGAGCGGCAGGTGATCGAGTCCGGCATGCAGGAGGGCGCGCTGGCGGCGATCGAAAGCATGGATTTCGGCAAGAGTTACACCCTCAGCCTGTTCGATCCGGCCTGGCACCAAGGCGTGATCGGCATTGTAGCCGGGCGCCTCAAGGACCGCTTTCATCGTCCCGCCATCGCGTTCGCACGCGGCGCTGCCGGGGAGATCAGGGGCTCCGGACGCTCGATCCCCGCGCTGCATTTGCGCGACGCACTGGACCGGGTCGCGGTGCGCCATCCCGGCCTGATCGCAAAATTCGGCGGACATGCCGCTGCGGCGGGCCTGACGCTGCGCGAGACCGATTTCGAGCGTTTTTGCGACGCGTTCGAGGAAACCGCCCGTTCCCTGCTCTCGCCTGCCGATCTCGAGCGCGTGATCGAGACCGACGGCAGCCTTGCGGAGCACGAAGCCTCCCTGGAGGCCGCGCAGATGATCGAGGCCGCGATCTGGGGCCAGGGGTTTCCGCGACCTTCGTTCCACGACCATTTCGACGTCGTCGCCCAGCGCATCGTGGGTGGAAGCCATCTCAAGCTCAGGCTCGCGCGATCCGGCCGGATATTCGATGCCATGCTGTTCGGAACAACGGAGCCGCTGCCGCCGCGCATCGAGGCAGTCCACCGGCTCGACGTGAACGACTACTTAGGGTCGCAGGCGCTCCAGCTCACCGTCGAGCATTGGGAGGAAGCCTGAGGG
>DAIDBG010000114.1 GCA_027310225.1 bacterium
GGACACAAGCTGCGCGTGGACATCCAGCCGCGCGACGGCGTCGGCAGCGCGCCCTACACCCACTATCATGCGGACTACAACGCCGGTGCTATGAATACCATCTATGCCGGGGGAGACCGGCCGTCGTACTTGCTTCTTCCGATTATTTCGCCGAAGTGATGAAGTGACGAACTCCCCTCCTTGTCAGGAGGGGTAGCGCGTAGCGCTGGGGTGGTAGCACCCTTACCTCATCTCATACAGTCCCCTCGCGGAGCCTGGTGGTTTTTTTTGCTCGCCCAAAATTGGAGATGAGGCATGCGCACACGAGACTCGCCCAGTGCTCGCCGACGACCCCCCGCCATAGCTGCGACTGCTCGGCGGCGAACAGGGGCCCCAAGATCAAAATCTGTAGCTCGTCGCCGCGACTGGCCACCGGTCGCTGGTGACCGTATGATTCGCGGACGAGGAGGCAAGGCCGTGCCGGACGAAAAACAGAGGGAAGCTCAATCGGCGTGTATCGGTGTCCATCGGCGGCTAATTTTTGGAGGGAAAAGTGATCCGCAAGCTCAGAACACAACGTGACAACCAGCAGTGGATGCTCGACCTCGCGCTCAACATGCGCGGGCGGGTGCAGAATTTCGAGCGCGACGATCTCGAGGTGCCGCCGGGCAAGCGCGCGCGCAACTACCGCATGCTGCCCAAGGTGTGGCGCGAAGCGGCCGAGCGGCACGAGGCACTCGCGAAACGCGCGCACGCGATGGGATTCAGGGAGGCGGCGACCTACCACTACGACCACGCGATCGAGGCCTACCGCATGGCCCAGCACCCGATCTATTTCGACGACCACCCGGTCAAGATCGAGCTGCATCGGAAACTGTCCGAGATGGTGGATCGCCGCTCGAAAGTCGCGAGCTACCCGATCGAGCGCGTCGAGGTGCCGTTCGGCGGCGGCAAGACCATCTCCTGCCTGTTTCATCTCCTGCCGGACCGCCGCAAGGCGCCGGTCGTGCTCTACGTGCCCGGCATGGACCAGACCAAGGAAGTCTTCCCCAGGGCCTATCACAACGTCGCGCTTGCGCGCGGCTTCCACGTGCTCGCGATGGACGGCCCGGGTCAGGGCCGCTCCAACCTGCAGAAGATCCGTGCCGTGGGCGACAACTACGAGCGGGCGGGCGCCGCAGTGATCAGCTATCTCCTGAAACGGCCGGAAGCGGATCCGAAAAAAATCGCGATCTACGGCATCAGCATGGGCAGCTACTGGTCGCTGCGGCTCTCGAGCTACGACCACCGGGCCGCCGCGGTAGCGAGCGCGGTTGCGTGCTTCAACCCGAACAACACGATCTTCACGCAGTCCTCGCCCCGCTTCAAGCAGATGTTCATGTACATGGCGGGTTACGATGAGGAGGCGAAGTTCGACCGGGAGGTCGCGGGCGGCATGACCGTGCGCGGCCACATGGGCAAGATCAGGTGTCCGACGCTGCTCGTCACCGGCGAGTTCGATCCGCTGTGCCCGCTGGAAGACGCCGTCGAGGCCTTCCGCGACCTCAAAGTGCCCAAGGAAATGTGGGTGTTCGAGAACCAGTACCATCCGTTGTGGGGCCTCTCCAACCTGGGCGGGATGGACACGCACGATTACGTGATGGACTGGCTGAAGGGCCTGTTCTCCGGCAAGCGCAAGCCTTCGAAGCGCGGCCGCATCGCCTACGTTCGCGAGAACGGCGACGGGCCGTGGGGCAGGTGCGACTGGACGCCGCCGATCAGGCCGGGTCAGGCGTACTTTTGAAGAGGCGTGACTGGTGAGGTGGGGCGTAACCGGTGACGCGGTGACGAAGTGACAAGGTGACGGGTGACGAGGACCTGCTATCCCGACAGGCGACTGACGACAAGGGGGAAAGCGATGAAGCTGCTCGCGGTTCCATTCGTTGCGGTAGCGCTGCTGGGCACGGCTGCGCCTGCGATGGCGCAAACCTATCCGACGAAGCCGATCCGGGTCATCGTGCCGTTCCCGGCGGGGGAGTCAATTGATGCCACCGCGCGATTGATCGCCCAGCAATGGCAGGCGGCGCTCGGGCAGCAGATGGTCATTGACAACCGGGGCGGCGCGGGCGGAACCATCGGCACCGAGCTCGCCGCCAAGGCGACGCCCGACGGTTACACCATCAGCTACGGCAACCTGGGCCCGCTGTCTATCGGGCCGAACCTCTACCGGAAGCTCGGCTACAACCTGTTCAAGGACCTCGCGCCCGTCTCGCAGGCGACGAGCCTGCCGTTCGTGCTGTTCGCGAGCCCGGCGCTGCCGCCGCAAACCGTGAC
>DAIDBG010000117.1 GCA_027310225.1 bacterium
GCCAACTGCTACACCGCCATCGAGCAGGGCGTGGAGGTGGTGCCGGTGCTGAACAAGATGGACCTGCCGCAGGCCGACCCCGACCGCGTGACCGGCGAAATCGAGGACATCATCGGCATTGCCGCGAAGGATGCGCTGCGGGTCAGCGCCAAGACCGGGGAAGGCGTCGCCGACATCCTGGAGGCCGTGATCACCCGCATTCCGCCGCCCGCGGGCGATCCGCAGCAGCCGCTCAAGGCGCTCATCATTGATTCCTGGTTCGACAACTACGTCGGCGTGGTGATGCTGGTCAGGGTGGTTGACGGCGAGATCAAGCCGAAAGACCGCGTCCCCCTGATGTCCACCGGCGCCGCCTATTTCTGCGAGCAGGTCGGGGTATTCACGCCCAAGGCGAAAACCAGGCAGGCGCTGGGAGCTGGCGAAGTGGGGTACGTCACCGCCGGCATCAAGGAGCTCAAAGCGGCGCGCGTCGGCGATACTCTCACGCTCGCAGGCCGCCCCGCCGCCGGGGCGCTGCCCGGCTTCAAGGATATCAAGCCGCAGGTATTCGCCGGCCTTTATCCGGTGGATGCGAACGAATACGAGGCATTGCGCGATGCGCTCGAAAAGCTGCACCTGAACGACGCCTCGCTGCGCTACGAGCCGGAGTCCTCCCAGGCGCTCGGGTTCGGCTTCCGCTGCGGGTTCCTGGGATTACTGCATCTGGACATCGTGCAGGAACGGCTCGAGCGCGAATACAACATGAGCCTAATCACGACCGCGCCCACGGTGGTCTACCAGGTGCTGCTGCGCGAGGGCACGGTGGTCGAGATCGAGAACCCTTCCCGACTGCCGGACCCGTCCAGAATCGCGGAGATCAGGGAGCCGATCATCACGGCCTCGATCCTCGTGCCGCACGACTACGTCGGGCCGGTGATCATGCTGTGCAATCAGAAGCGCGGCGTTCAGCGCAATATGCAGTACCTCGGCCGGCAGGTGATGCTTACCTACGAGCTGCCGCTGAACGAGGTCGTGATGGACTTCTTCGACAAGCTGAAATCCGTGTCGCGCGGTTCCGCGTCGCTCGATTACGATTTTCTCGAATACCGTGCGGGCGACCTGGCCCGGCTCGACATTCTCATCAACGGCGACCGGGTGGATGCGCTGTCGCTGATCGTGCACCGCGAGAACGCCCACCACCGCGGCCGGGAGCTGGCGGTCAGGATGCGCGAACTGATCCCGCGCCAGATGTTCGACGTCGCGGTGCAGGCCGCGATCGGCTCGCACATCATCGCCCGCGAGACGGTGAAGGCGCTGCGCAAGAACGTGCTTGCGAAGTGCTATGGCGGCGACATCACGCGCAAGAAGAAGCTGCTCGAGAAGCAGAAGGCCGGCAAGAAGCGCATGAAGCAGGTGGGCAGCGTCGAGATCCCGCAGGAGGCGTTTCTGGCCATCCTGCAAGTGGGGAAGTGACGGTAATCGGGTAATGGGTAATGACCCATAACCCATCACGAAAAGGATAAGAGGTGAATTTCGCGCTCATCATGTTCCTGCTGCTGATCGCCACCGGGGCGGTCTGGCTGCTCGATCACGTCTGGCTGAGGCAGCGCCGCGCGCCCGGCCGCCCCGAGCCGTGGTGGGTGGAGTACCCGAAGAGCTTCTTCCCGGTGATACTGGTGGTATTCCTGCTGCGCTCGTTCCTGGTCGAGCCGTTCAAGATTCCTTCCGGTTCCATGTTGCCGACCCTGCAGGTCGGCGATTTCATACTCGTCAACAAGTTCACGTACGGCATACGCCTGCCGATCGTCAATTTGAAGATCGCGGACATGAACCAGCCCCGGCGCGGGGAAATCATGGTGTTCCGTTACCCGGAAAACCCCTCGCTCGACTACATCAAGCGCGTGGTGGGGCTGCCGGGCGACCGGATCACCTATCGCAACAAGCGCCTGTGGATCAACGACGAGGAAGTCAGGACGGTGCCGGACGGACAGTACAACTATGTCGAATCCGGATTGAATTTCGTCTCGGCGCAGCGCCTGAGTGAAACGCTGGGGGAGCAGCGGCATGCCATCCTCATACAACCGGAGGTGCCGAGCGTGCAGCTGTCGGGCGTACGATCGTTTCCCTTCCGCGATAATTGTGCCTACAATGAGACGGGTTTTCGCTGCACGGTGCCAGCCGGCCAATATTTCATGATGGGGGACAACCGGGACAGCAGCAGCGACAGCCGTTACTGGGGATTCGTGCCCGATGCCAACATCGTCGGCAAGGCGTTTCTGATCTGGTGGAATTTCGATGATCTCCGGCGGATCGGAAAATTCATCAACTGAAAAGGGTGAATCATGATGAGACAAAAAGGCCTGACCCTGTCCGGGTTCGTGATGTGGCTGATCGTGCTGGCCTTCGCTGCGCTGCTCGGCTTCAAGCTCGGACCGCCCTATTTCGAGTTCTGGACGATACAGAAACAGCTGCAGGCGATCGCCGGCGAATCCGAAGTGCGCAGCGGCCAGCGGCGCGACGTCGAAAGCGCGTTCGTGCGGCGTTCCATGATCGAAGACATCAAGTCGGTCAAGCCGGCCGACCTTCAGATCGCGCGGGACGGTGATCAGGTGGTGATCAGCGCCGAATATACGGTTTGCGTGCCGGTCATTGCCAATATCAGGGCCTGCATGGACTTCAACCCGAGCTCCCGCAGGAGGTAGGGTGCGCGCCCGGCATCCGGCCGTCTGATGGACCTCGGGGACTTCGCCCTCAGCATCGGTCACCGCTTCGCCGATCTAGAATTGCTGCGCCGCGCGCTGACGCACCGCAGCTACAGCGCGTCCCACAACGAGCGTCTCGAGTACCTCGGCGACAGCGTGGTCAACTGCGTCGTGGCGCTCGAGCTGTATCACAAGTTTCCCGGCCTTCCCGAGGGCGAGCTATCGCGGTTGCGCGCAAATCTGGTGAACCAGCAGTCGCTCGCCGCCAGCGCGCGGCAATTCGCGTTTGGAGAGCGGCTGCGGCTCGGTGAAGGGGAACTCAGGAGCGGCGGGGCGCGGCGCCCGTCCATACTCGCCGACGCTGTGGAAGCGGTGATCGGCGCCGCTTTCCTCGACGGGGGCTTCGAGGCGGCGCGCAGGGTCGTGCAGGTTCTTCTGGGGGACGCTCTCGACGCCATTGATCCCGCCACCTTGGGCAAGGATCCCAAGACGTTACTGCAAGAATACCTTCAAGCACGCAGAATCCCGCTGCCGCAGTATTCGGTGGTGGGCACGCGAGGCGAAGCGCACGAGCAGCAGTTCCGGGTCGAATGCGTGATTTCCGACCTGAACATCCGGTCGCTGGGGGAAGGTACCAGCCGCCGCAGCGCAGAACAGGAAGCCGCGCGCCAGGCCTATGAACTCGCTACCCGCGCCTGACGGCGCTGAAGCGCACCGCGCCGGACACGTCGCGATCGTCGGTCGTCCCAACGTCGGCAAATCCACCCTGATCAATCGCCTCGTCGGCTGCAAGCTCAGCATCACCTCGAGCAAGCCGCAAACCACGCGCCAGCGCATTACCGGCATCGTGACGCGGCCCGACGCCCAGATCGTGTTCGTGGATACGCCCGGCTACCAGACCGGTCACCGATCGGCACTGAACCGCGCGATGAACCGCAGCGTGGCGGCAGGTCTGCAGGAGATGGATGCCGTCGTGTGGGTGGTGGAAGCGCTGAACTATGATGAGCGCGACCGCACCATGGCTAGGCTGCTGCCGCGCGGGGTGCCGGTGGTGCTGGCGATCAACAAGACGGACCGGGTAAGAGACAAGGCGCTGCTGCTGCCGTTCATCCAGCGCCTTGCAGCCGTCCGCGAGTTTGCCGCCGTCATCCCGATCTCGGCGGCCAAAGGCACGCAGGTCGGCGAGCTGCTCGATGCGCTGGTGCCGCTGTTGCCGCCGGGGCTGCGGCTTTACGACGGGGACGAGATCACCACTGCGAGCGAGCGTTTCCTTGCCGCCGAGCTGCTGCGCGAGAAGCTGTTCCGCATGCTGGGCGAGGAGCTGCCGTATGCAACCGCCGTGGATGTCGAGCACTTCAGCCAGAGCGGTAACGTGCGCCACATACGGGCGGTGGTTCTGGTGGACAAGGAAGGACAGAAAACGATCGTAATCGGCAAAAAGGGCGGAAAACTCAAGGCAATCGCCACCAGAGCGCGCCTCGATATGGAGCGACTCTTCGGCGGCAGGGTATTCCTCGAGGTATGGGTCAGGGTGAGGCGCGGCTGGGCGGACAGCGAGGCAGCCCTCAAGCACCTGGGATTTGAATGATCTATGAGCGGCGCAGATAAGGCGCGAAAGGATGCGCAGCCGGCGTTCGTGCTGCACAGCTATCCGTTCCGTGAAACCAGCCTGGTCGTGGAAGCGTTCACCCGCGATCACGGCCGCGTGGCGCTGGTTGCGCGCGGGGCACGCCGGCCGAAATCGGCGCTGCGCGGGGTGCTGTTGTCCTTCCAGCCGCTGCTGCTGTCGTGGACGGGAAAAACCGAGCTGCGCACGCTGACCCGCGCGGAGTGGGACGGTTCGTATGCGCCGCTCAAGGGTCGGTTTTCGATCTGCGGTTTCTACCTGAACGAGTTGCTGCTGAAGCTGCTGCCGCGCGACGATCCGCACGAGCGGCTGTTCGAGGCCTATCGGGGGACACTGCGGGCGCTTGGCGGCAGGCAGGAACACGAGGCGGTCCTGAGGCGGTTCGAAATCAGCCTGCTGCGCGAACTGGGATACGCAGTGACGCTCGATCATGATGTCGAGAGCAACGAGCCGGTCGCCGCGCAGCAGCGCTACGTTTACATCATCGAGCGCGGCCCGGTAGTCGCGACCGTTGATGCGCCGGGAAACGGGGTAGAATTGTCGGGGCAGACCCTGCTCGACATGCAGTCCGGCAACTTCGAGCGCAGCGTGACGCAGCAGCAGAGCAAGGTGCTGATGCGCACGCTGATCAACCATTACCTCGGCAACCAGGTCCTGCACACGCGCCAGCTGCTGCGCGACCTCCGGGAATTATGATTCTTCTCGGCGTCAACATTGACCACGTGGCGACCCTGCGCCAGGCGCGCGGCACGTCCTATCCCAGTCCGGTGGAGGCGGCGCTGGCGGCGGAGGGCGCCGGCGCCGATCTCATTACCCTGCACCTGCGCGAGGACCGCAGGCACATCCAGGAACAGGACGTGGAAACCCTGCGCAGGGTGCTCAGGACGCGCATGAATCTCGAGGCGGCCGTGACGCCGGAAACGATCGCGTTCGCGCGGCGCGTGAAGCCTCACGATGCGTGCCTGGTGCCGGAGCGGCGCGCCGAGCTCACCACGGAGGGAGGGCTCGACGTCGCGCGCAACTTCGGACAGGTGCAGCGGGCCTGCCGCGATCTGAATGAGGCCGGTATCCGCGTCTCGCTGTTCATAGACGCCGACACTGCACAGATCGACGCGGCGCTGGGGACGGGCGCGCCGGTGGTCGAGCTGCATACCGGGCGCTATGCCGATGCCCGGGATGAGCGGGAACGTGTGCATGAGCTGGAGCGGATTCGCGCCGCGGCGGCCTACGCAGCCGGAAAAAGGCTGCACGTGAACGCCGGTCACGGCCTGAATTACGATAACGTGAAGCCGGTCGCTGCCATCCGGCAGATCCGCGAGCTGAACATCGGGCACGCCATCGTGGCGCGGTCGGTCTTCGTGGGGATCGCGCAGGCGGTGCGCGAGATGAAGGCGCTGGTCCTTTCCGCGCGATGATCTACGGCATCGGCATAGACGTGGTGGAACCGCAGCGCATCGCTCGACTCGTTGACCGGTACGGCGAGCGCCTCGCCCGTCGGATATTGACGCCTCTGGAGTGGCCCGGGTATCTCAGGACCAGGCGGCCGGCATTGTTCCTTGCCAACCGGTTTGCGGCAAAGGAGGCTTTTTCCAAGGCGATGGGCACGGGCTTCCGCTATCCGGTGACCTTGCAGTGCATCAGCGTTGTGCAGGATGCCGCCGGCAAGCCGGAATTTGCGTTTCACCCGAACCTGGAGCAGCTGGTCAGGAGCCGCGGCATCGTCAGCCATCATCTGACCATCAGCGACGAAGCCGCCCTGGCTTGCGCCTGCGTGGTCCTGGAATCCGCATGAGCTCGAAAATGATGCCGCTCGGGCCGGTGATGCTCGATGCCGCCGGCACCGAGCTTGACGCGGAAGACCGCAGGCGGCTGGTCCATCCGCTTGCGGGCGGGGTGATCCTGTTTGCACGCAACTATGCGGATCGCGAGCAACTCGCTTGCCTGACCGCGGAAATCCATGCCTTGCGCAGCCCGCCGCTCATCATCGCCGTTGACCATGAAGGGGGTAGGGTGCAGCGCTTTCGCGATGGTTTCACCGCGATTCCGCCGATGCGCGAGCTGGGACGGGCATGGGACAGCAATCCCCAGCACGCCCGTCAGCTTGCGCAGGCGGTCGGCTTCGTACTGGCTGCGGAACTGCGCGTTCACGGAGTGGACCTGAGCCTGGCACCGGTGCTCGACGTTGACCACGGTGCGAGCAGCGTCATCGGCGATCGCGCCCTGCATTCCGATCCGCTGGCGATCGTGGATCTGGCGCAGGCATTGCTGCAGGGATTCAGGCACGCCGGAATGATCGGGGTGGGCAAGCATTTTCCCGGGCACGGACACGTGCGGGCGGATTCTCACCTCGAAGTGCCGGTTGACGAACGGTCCTTCGCCGAGATCGAGGCGGCCGACCTCGTGCCGTTCCGGCGCCTGATCGGCGCGGGCCTCGGCGGCGTCATGCCGGCGCACGTGATCTATTCCAGGGTGGACAGCCGTCCCGCGGGCTTCTCGCCAGTGTGGCTCAAGGACGTGCTCCGCGGCCAGCTGGGATTCGACGGCGTGGTTTTCAGTGACGACCTCAGCATGGAGGGAGCGAGCGTCGCAGGCGGGGTGACGCAGCGCGCCCGGGCGGCGCTGGCGGCGGGCTGCGACATGGTCCTGGTATGCAATAACCCCCAAGCCGTTGACGAGCTGTTTGACGGCCTGGATTACCCGATGCCTGCCGTGAGCCTGGCACGGCTCGCACGCATGCACGGGAGGCAAGGCGCTGAGAGCATGGTGAAGCTGCGCGAGGACGCGGGCTACGCCCGGGCGCTGCATGCCATCGCCGGCATCGGCGCGCGCGACGGCGAACTGCCGCTCAACTGACGAAATTCCGGGCCACCGTCCTGAATTTCCTTATAGCAGCCTGTCGGCGCAAGCCCGCGGGCTGCTATGCGCGCTCGATATACTCGCCGGTATCGGTATTGACCTTGATGCGCTCGCCTTCCATGACGAACTGGGGCACCATGACGGTGAGCCCGGTTTCGGTCCTGGCGGGTTTGAAGGAGCCAGTCGCGGTTGCGCCCTTCAGGTTGGGCTCGGTTTCCACGATGGCTAGCGTCACGCTCGGCGGCAACTGCACGCCGATCGGGCGATCGTTGTGGAAATTGACCTGCACGTCGGTGCTGGGGAGAAGATAGCCTGCCTGTCCCTCGAGAAAGTCGGCGGGCAGCGTGAGCTGCTCGTAGCTCTCCTTGTCCATGAACACGTAGCCACTGCCGTCGTTATAGAGGTACTGCATGTCGCGCGGCTCGACGAATGCCCGTTCAATCTTGTCCTCCGTGCGGATGCGCTCGTTCTTCTTGGTCCCCGACTCGATGTCCTTCATTTCGACCTGCATGAAGGCCCCGCCACGGCCCCCCACGTGGACGTGATAGGACCTGAGCACGCGCCAGACGCGCTTGTCCCATTCGATCAGGTTGCCGGCACGGATTTCGGTTGCCAGAACTTTTGCCATTTCCTTCGCTTCTCGAAAAGCGCGTCATTCTACATCAAGTGCCGGGCCCGCTGTCGAGCTTTTCGGAGTGGTGCCGCGGTTGCCCGCGCCTGGCGCGCCACCGGGACGAGGTGCGGTCGGGGCATCTGGATTAACACGCCGTCCCGTCGCCCCGTTCGGAACCATGCAGCCGCTATAATACCCGGACGAAACGCTTTACCCCGGAAGTGTTCCGGGACGTTTTCGCCGCCATCCGCGACTACTTCGCATGCAGTACGTCAACATCCGCATTGCCGGCAATTTCGCGCGCGAGCAGGAGCGGAAAGCAGGCTGTCAGCTCCCGGCTGACAGCTGATGGCAGGCGGTTCATCCGTGTTCGATCCCGCCGCCGTCATCACCGGCCTGCCGCACCTGCCCGGCGTCTATCGCATGCTGAACGGTACGGGAGAGGTGCTCTACGTCGGCAAGGCCCTCGACCTCCACAAGCGGGTTGCTTCCTATTTCCAGAAGACGGGCGGACAGTCGCCCCGCATTCAGCTCATGCTGGGTCAGGTGGCGGCGGTGGAAACCACAGTTACCCGTTCCGAAGCAGAGGCTCTGCTTCTCGAAAGCAATTTAATAAAAACATTAACTCCACGCTACAACATACTGTTTAGAGATGATAAATCGTATCCGTATCTTATTTTGACCGGGCACCGGTTTCCGCGCCTCGGGTTTTATCGCGGGAGTCTCGAAAAGCGCCATCGCTATTTCGGTCCGTTTCCGAACGCCGGCGCGGTGCGCGCAAGCATCCAGCTGCTGCAGAAGGTGTTCCGCATCCGCACCTGCGAAGACACCGTATTCAGCAACCGTTCCCGTCCCTGCCTGCTGCACCAGATCAGGCGCTGCACGGCGCCCTGCGTGGGTCTGGTGAACGAGGCAGACTATGCCGAGGACGTGAGGAGCGCCGAGCTGTTCCTCTCCGGCAGGGAGGACGAAGTGATCGAACGCCTGGAGGCACGCATGAACGCCGCCTCAGGACGCCAGCATTATGAGGAGGCCGCGGTGCTCCGCGACCAGATCGCGGCGCTGCGCAAGGTGCGGGAGAGGCAGTTCGTGAGCGGGGAGGGTGAAGATACCGATGTCATCGCGTACGGCCGCGCTGCGGGGGTCGTCTGCGTGAACCTTGCGATGATACGCGGAGGCCGCCACCTCGGCGACAAGAACTTCTTCCCGCGCAACGCCGACGATTGCGGCCCCGAACAGGTCATCGAGGCGTTCCTGCTGCTGCATTACCTGCAGCACACCGCGCCACCGCATGTTGTCGTGGGCGCGAAAGTCGCCGCTGAACCCCTCGAACAACTGCTGTCCGAGCATGCCGGACGCAAAGTCCGGATTCACGCGCGCCCGGGCGGCGCGCGCAAGGCGTGGCTCGAGATGGGGGAGCACAATGCGCAGCTCGGCGCGCAGCAGGCGCTGGGACTGCAGGCGACCCAGGAAGCGCGACTACTCGCGCTGCAACAGGCGCTCGATCTTCCGGAGACCGTGCAGCGGATCGAGTGTTTCGATGTGAGTCATACCATGGGCGAGGCCACCGTCGCCGCGTGCGTGGTGTACGACAGGTCGGCAATGCAGAAGGGGGATTACAGACGCTTCAATATCACCGGCATCGAGCCCGGCGACGATTACGGGGCAATGCGCGAGGCGCTCTCCCGCCGCTACCGCAGGATCATGGGAGGGGAGGGCAAGATGCCCGATCTCATCCTCGTCGATGGCGGGCGGGGGCAGCTCGCCGTGGCGTCAGAAGTCTTCGCCGAGCTCGGTCTGAGCGAGGTGGTGCTGATGGCAGTGGCGAAGGGGGAGGAGCGCCGGGCCGGACAGGAGCAGTTGCTCGCGTCCGGGCGCACGGAACCGCTCGTGCTCGGCAAGGATCATCCCGCCCTGCATCTCATCCAGCAGATTCGCGACGAAGCGCATCGTTTCGCAATTGAGGGCCACCGTGCGCGTCGCGGCAGGGCTCGAAACCGCTCGACGCTGGAGAAAATCTCCGGCGTGGGGGCAAAACGCCGCCAGCGCCTGCTCGCGCGCTTCGGGGGATTGCGGGGGCTCCTCGCCGCCAGTATTGATGATCTCGCCCAAGTCCAGGGAATCAGCCGCACGCTGGCTGAAAAAATCTATCATGATCTGCACTAACCCCGATTATTCACAAACACCGGATGCTCCGACGATACGTGCGTGACGAAGTGTCTTGCGACTCTGCACGAGGCCCCCTATTCATGAATAATCGGGGCTAAGGACCTCCCATGCCGCTGAATCTGCCCAACTTGCTCACTTGGCTGCGGATTATCCTGATCCCGCTGTTCGTCGGAATTTTCTACTTCGAGAAAAGCTGGGTCTCCGTGTCCAACCAGAATCTGGTGGCCACCATCATCTTCACCGCTGCGGCGATCACCGACTGGCTCGACGGCTGGCTTGCGCGCAAGCTCAACCAGACCTCCGCGTTCGGCGCCTTCCTCGATCCGGTGGCGGACAAGTTGATGGTGGCGGCAGCGCTGATCACCCTGGTGCAGCTGGAGCGCGTGGACGCGATCATTGCGCTCATCATCATCGGCCGCGAAATCACGATCTCCGCGCTGCGTGAGTGGATGGCTACGATCGGCGAGGCGAAGAGCGTCGCCGTGTCCTTCCTCGGGAAGATCAAGACCGTCTCGCAAATGCTGGCGATCCCGCTGCTGCTCTATCACGATCGCGTCGGCGCGTTCAGTCCCCAGAGCGTGGGCACCTGGCTCATCTATATCGCCGCGCTGCTCACGCTGGTGTCTATGGCCTATTACCTCAAGGTTGCCCTGCCGCAAGCATGGAAGCGGGGATAGTTGCCCGCCCGGCGCGGCTGCCCTATAATTTTCAATGACGAAACGCGGGAATAGCTCAGTTGGTAGAGCGCAACCTTGCCAAGGTTGAGGTCGCGAGTTCGAGACTCGTTTCCCGCTCCAGAATTCGTGGGGAAGACGGCGAAAGTCGTTTTGGTTTTGGCATAACCTGAAGGTTGTGCCCCCACTGAAACGGCTAGTTCCGGCGAACTAGAACTAGCCGTTTTCCCTTTTCAGTTTTCACGGCGGGATGGCAGAGTGGTCATGCAGCGGCCTGCAAACCCGCTGCATAGCGGCGCGATGGCAGAGTGGTCATGCAGCGGATTGCAAATCCGTCTACGTCGGTTCGATTCCGGCTCGCGCCTCCAACTCTCCGGATCGGCTACGCCTCAGGGAAGAGCCTGGCGACAGCCGCCATCGGCAGCCACAGCGTGAGCGGCTGGTCGGGAAGGCTTTCGAACTCGTAGCGCGCATAGAAGCGAAGTTTGAGACCGAGGTACAGGTCTGCTTGAGAGGCGAACGGCGATGAAGCGAACGACTCGATCGGTTCGCTCGCCTCGCGGCTGGGACGCGATCGCAGCGCGGTGACGCGCGAGGTCGCTCAGTTGCAACGCTTCGGACTGGTGCGCGTTGCCGAGGCGGTGCTTCCGGGGCATGGGCGCATGAAGAAGGTGAGCGCCATTGCGGGCGAAATTCGGCTTGAAGCCGTCATCGCCTGAACGCCAAGGAAGGCCGGAGGATTTTGGGACAATCCGGGTGCGTTATTGCATGGCGCGCCCTTCAGCCGCGCGGGCAACCGTCGTTCAGCTCGCGCGTGTTGGTACAGCCGCCGCCCGGGTGGCGTAACTGGTAGCCGCTGGGGACTTAAAATCCCCTGGCCACAAGGCCGTGCCGGTTCGAGTCCGGCCCCGGGCACCATCGGTATTCTCCCCGCGTCATGCGCAGCCGGGCGCGGCGCACCGCCGTTTGTTGCAAATTGTCCCCCGGCCACAATCTATTGAGTACCTTCAGGCGGGATGTTCGGCATTTTGTGGGTGGTCAGCTTTATGGCATGATTCGGATGGAAGGAGCCGGGCACGAAGTCTGCTGTCACGCCACGAGGGCAGCGCATTCCGCACCCGTTACCACAAGAGATTCAGAGGTTGCCGTGATTGTTTTTGATCTTGGATGCGAAAATCGCCATCGTTTCGAGGGCTGGTTCGCCTCAAACGAGGATTTCGAGCGCCAGCTCGGGGGAAAGCTCATTGCCTGTCCATTGTGCGGCAATGCCAACGTTGCGCGCCTGCCGCACGCCGCGCATATCAAGGCTGGCGGGAACGTGCGCGCCCTCCGCGCCGAGCCTGCGGCGAAAACGCTGCAGCAGTACGCCAATATGGGCGGCGAGGTACTCACCAGGATCATCGAGCATATTATCGAGAACACCGAGGACGTCGGGGCCTCGTTTCCCGAGGAAGCGCGCAAGATCCATTATCACGAGGCGCCCGATCGCAGGATCCGCGGCACGGCGTCCCGGCAAGAAGTTGAGGCGCTGAAGGAAGAGGGGATCGAGGTTGTAGCTCTTCCCGTACCGCCCCACCGCGCCGGCAAGACGCACTGAGCCGGGCGTCCTGCCGCGCCCCGCGCCGGCGCACCCACCCTGCCGCGACCGGTTTATCGCGAGTGCCCCGGCGATTTGATCTGGATCAACACCAGGTGACGGCTGCGTGCTAATTTATCCCGGTAACTCAAGGTCCGGTCGCTGAATAGGGAGGCGCGATGTTCAAGCACATATTGTTACCCACGGATGGTTCCGAGTTGTCCGACAGGGCCGTGAAGAGCGGCATCGAATTCGCGAAGAAGATCAAGGCGCGGGTAACGGCGATTCACGTGGTACCGGAATTCAGAGTCATTCCGGACGAGAGCTTCGTGCCGCTCAGCCCCGCCCTGAAGAAGCGCTTCGAAGAGGAATCGCTCAAGCGGGCACAGAAGATGCTGGACAAGATCGCACAGCGCGCGAAAGCGGGCGGCGTGCGGTGCGATACGGTGAGCACGGCAAGCGATCTCCCGTATCAGCAGATCATCGCGACCGCGCAGAAAAAGAAGTGCGACCTGATCATGATGGCGTCACACGGCCGGCGCGGCCTCTCCAGCCTGCTGCTCGGCAGCGAAACCGCGAAAGTGCTTACGCATTCCAAGATACCGGTACTCGTAGTGCGCTGAAACACCGCACTCATGAAGTTCGAGCGGGATGAGCGCTGGTCCGCGCGGCGCTGATTATTGCCTGGGCCGGTAGCCCTTTTCCGCGAAATACCTGAGCGCCCCCGGATGGAAGGGAAGGGGGGACGCGCCGTTGAACTGGTTCTCGAAGGTCATGTAGCTGGTGTCTTTTGCCACCAGCATCAGGTCCGGCTTTTTCTCGAACAGCGTCTTGACAATGTTGTAGGCGAGTTCCTCGCTCATCCTGTCGTCGGTGAGCAATACTGCCCAGACGTCCACCGTGGAGGCATCCCGGTCCTGGCCGGGGTAGGTCTTCGCGGGCAACGTGCCCTTGATGTAGAGCGGCCCGTACTTCTTGTTCATCGCCTGGGCCGCGTCGCCGTGGTCTATCAGCTTGATCCTGATCCCCGGGGTCGCGGCGAGGTCGGTCACCGCCGGGATCGGTATCGCGGCGTTGTGGATGAAGGCGTCAATCTTGCGGTCCTTGAGGGCATTGACCGCCTCGGCAACCCCCAGCCGCTCTCTGATGATGTCCTTGTCCGGGTCGATGTTGTACGCTTCCAGCACGCGCCGCGCGATGATTTCCGATCCGCTGCCCGGCGAGCCGATCGAGACGCGCCGGCCTCGAAGATCCGGCATCTTTTCGATTCCCCGTCCTTCCAGCGTCACGACGTGGTTCTTTTGCGGGTAGATCACGGCCAGCGTGCGCAGCGAGAGCTTCTCCTTGAATTTGCCCTGTCCCTGGTACGCATCCCACGCCGCATCCGCCATTGAGAACCCGAAATCCGACTTGCGCGTGGAAATGAGCTTGATGTTATCAACCGAGCCGCCGGTGACCTCGGCCGTCGCCTGGACGTTGGGTATCGTCCTGGAGAAGATATTGGCCATTGCGCCCCCCAGCGGATACCACACACCGCCAGTGCCGCCGGTGCCGATCGCCAACCGCACTTCCGCCTGCTGCGCGGCGGCCGGGCTTAAGACGGAGGAGAGGGCGAAGGCAAGCCACGCAACAGGGACGACGCGTTTCATATCCATCCTCCATTTGTGATCTAATTCAAACTTTTCGCAGCACGATACTGACACAACGTTTACCGACCGGCAATCCATCGCCTGCATCATGGCCAACGACTTGCGCGCCTTGCTGAACCCGCGATCAATCGCGATCCTCGGGGCGTCCTCCGATCTGTCCCGGGTCAACGGCCGCACGCTGAAGTACCTGCTCGAGAAAGGCTATCCGGGCAAGATCTTCCCGGTCAACCCGAAGTACCGTGAGATCGGAGCGCTGCGCTGCTATCCCGACGTCGCAGCCATTGCTGAGCCGATTGATCTCGCGATAATCGCGCTTCCGGCGAGGCTCGTGTCCGCCAGCCTGAGCGAGTTGGGAAGGCAGGGGACCCGCTCGGCGGTGGTGTTCAGTTCCGGTTTCGGCGAAACGGGCGAAGCCGGCCGCGCACTGGAGCGTGAGGTGGCTGTGGCGGCGCAAATGGCGGGAATACGCCTCTGCGGCCCGAACTGCCTGGGCCTGATCAATGCATTCGAACGGGTCATAGCCACGTTTGGCCAATTCGCAGAAGGCGATACGCCGCCGGGACCGGCGGCGTTCGTGACCCAGTCCGGGGCGTTCGGCACGGCGATCGCAGCGCTCGCGCGCCGCCGCGGCATTGGTCTCGGCTACTTCATCAATACCGGCAACGAAGCAGACATTGATTTCGTAGAAGTGATGCGCGCGGTGCTGGCCGATCCACGGATCCGCGTGGGCGCGGGTTACGTAGAGGGCCTGAAGGACGGTGCCGGTCTCACTTTACTCGCAGGAGAGGCGCTTTCGGCCGGCAAGCCGCTGCTGCTGACCAAAGTCGGCCGAAGTGGAGCAGGAGCGCGTGCCGCCGCCTCTCACACCGGCTCGCTTGCGGGCGCGGACAACGTGTTCGACGGCGTGGCGCGACAGCACGGCATCGTGCGCGCTCGCAACGAAGAACAGCTGCTCGACCTGCTGGAGGCTTTCATGTACTGCCCGCTGCCCCAAGGCAACGGCCTTGGCATCATCACCCAGTCGGGAGGCGCCGGCGTGCTCATCGCGGACTGCGCTGAAGAGCTGGGAATGAAGGTGCCGGTGCTGACGGATGCGACGCAACGGGCGCTCAAGGCCGCGATCCCGGAATTCGGCTCCACGGGAAATCCGGTTGATATCACCGGCCAGTTCATCGCCGACCCCGGCCTGCTGCGCGAAAGCGTGCGTATCGTACTTGACGATCCCGGGGTCGACATCGCGATCGTATGGCTGCAACTGATGGAAGCGTACGTGGATGCGCTGGTGACCATCTTCGAGGAGATCAGGGCGACGGCGGCCAAGCCGCTGATCGTCTGCTGGGTCGCGGCGCCGGAGCGCGCGCTCAAAGCCCTGCGTGACCGCGGCATCGCCGTGCTGCGCGGGGGAGAGCCGGCGGCGGACGCCGCCGCAGCGCTGGCGCGCTACGCGCAAGCGCGGCACGACTGGTTGTCGGACGCTTCCGCGCGGGCAGCGATCCGGCTGCCGCAGCTCGACCTGCTCCGGCGCGCCGGCCCTGTAGCGACACCGGCTACCCGAGAGTTGCTCACACAAGGAGACATTGCCACGGTACAGACCGCGTTTGCCGGCAGTGCGGATGACGCGATTGCCGCAGCCAACCGTATCGGCTACCCAGTCGCAGTGAAGATCGAGTCGCCCGACATTCTGCACAAGACGGAAGCGGGCGGAGTCGCTCTGGGCCTGATGGACGACCGGTCCGTGAGACAGGCGTTCGAATCGCTGACCAGCGGCGCCAGGCGCAGCCACCCCGGCGCGCGAATCGAAGGGGTGATCATCCAGCGCATGGCGACGGACGGCGTGGACTTCGTGGTGGGGCTGAAAAACGATCCTGTGTTCGGCGCGGTCGTGATGGCCGGACTGGGCGGTATCCACGTCGAAATCCTGAAGGACGTCTCCTTCCGCAAGGCGCCGGTTACCGTGGCCGAGGCGCACCGCATGCTCGACGAGATCAAGGGGCGGGCGATTCTCGACGGCGCCCGCGGCCGACCGCCGGTAAACCGCGAGGCGCTCGCCGGCCTCATCGCTGCGGCGTCGCGTTGCGGCGCGGCCATCGGCCCGCGGCTGCGTGAGCTTGATCTGAATCCGGTAGTGGCGGGGCCGGATGGCGCAGCGGCAGTGGACTGGCTGATGCTGCTCGACTGAACTGTGCGCGGTACGCGGGATACGCTACACTAGACGGCCTTTCAATGCAGGAAAAACGTGGATGAATCATCCGGGGTCCGCAACGCAAACGCTCACCGACAGGCTGATCGCGCAGAAAGAAGGCGCGATTGGCTGGATCGTCTTCAATAACCCCGCGCGGCACAACGCGACATCGTACGAGATGTGGCAGTCGTTGCCGCTCGTGCTGGATGCCTACGCCAGGGATGCCGAGGTGCGGGTCGTGGTCCTGAAGGGGGCGGGGGAGAAGGCTTTCAGCGCCGGCGCCGACATCTCGCAGTTCAAGGAAAAACGCACCGGGGCCGAAGCCGTAAAGGAGTACAACGCGGCCGCGGACAACGCCAACAAGGCGCTGCGGGAGTGCCCCAAGCCCACCATCGCCATGATCCGCGGCTACTGCATCGGCGGAGGTACCGCGATCGCGGTGGGTTGCGACATACGCATTGCTGCGGAAGACGCGCGCTTCGGGGTTCCCGCGGCCAAGCTCGGCCTGGGCTACCGGTTCGAAGGCATCAAGCGCCTGGCGGAAATCGTCGGGCCGTCTTCAGCGGCGGAAATCTTCTTCACGGCGCGCCAGTTCACGGCGCAGGAAGCGCTGCAGATGGGACTGGTGAACCGCGTGGTGCCCGTCGCCGAGCTGGAAAGCCGCACGCTCGATTACGCCGGCACGATTGCCGAGAACGCGCCGCTCACCGTCGGCTCGGTGAAGCGCGCGCTGATCGAATACATGAAGGACCCTGCACAGCGCGATCTCGCGCTCTGCCAGCGCATGGTGGAGGCCTGCTACGAGAGCGAGGACTACAGGGAAGGGCAGGCCGCGTTCATGGAGAAGCGCAAACCGCAGTTCAAGGGCCGCTGAGACCGGCGAGGCTGGCTGCCGGCTGACCTGCGGCAACCAAGAGGGTCATATCGAGGGGAATCCATGGCATTTGACGCGAGCCGTCCGGACCTGATCGTGGGCGTCATCGGAACCGGCGCGATGGGGCGGGGCATCGCGCAGGTGGCCGCGGCCGGCGGCCTGCAGGTGATGATGTCCGATAGCCGGCCGGGCGCCGCGCAGGAAGCGCGTAATTTCATCGAGAAGATGCTCGCACGCGCGGCTGAAAAGGGCGTCATGACCCGGGACGAAGTGGTGGGGGCGGTGAGCCGCCTCCAGATCGTCGGCGGACTGGCCGACATGAAGCCGTGCCACCTGGTGGTCGAGGCGATCGTCGAGAACCTGGAAGCCAAGCAGCAGCTGTTCGCCGAGCTGGAAGGGATTGTCAGCCCTGACTGCATACTCGCCACCAATACGTCGTCGCTGTCGGTCACCACGATCGCGGCCAGGCTCAAGACGCCACAGCGCTTCGCCGGTTTCCACTTCTTCAACCCGGTCCCGCTGATGAAGCTGGTAGAGGTCATCGAAGGCCTGCGGAGCGATGACTGGGTCGCCGAGGCGCTCATGGTGATCGGCAGGCGCATGACGCGCGAGCCCGTGCGGCTGAAGGACGCTCCCGGTTTCCTCGTCAACCAGGTGGGGCGCGGCTTTACGCTGGAAGCGGCGCACCTCGCCTACGAAGGCGTGGCGGCGTTCGCCGATGTCGATCGCGTAATGCGCGACGTCGGCGGCTTTCGCATGGGGCCGTTCGAGCTGATGGAACTCACCGGCCTCGACGTCACCCAGCCCGCCTCCGAACTCATCTACCACCAGTTCTTCCAGGAACCGCGCTACCGGCCCAACTTCATCATGCGCAGCCGCTACGAGGCCGGCGTGTTGGGGCGCAAAACCAGGCGCGGCTTCTACGACTACGACGCCGAGATGAAGGCGATCGTGCCGCCGGAACCCGCCGCTCCAGCGGCGTATCCCGGCAACGTATGGGTGAGTCCTGCTGAATCGAGAGGGCACGCGGTGCTATCCGAGCTACTGCGCAAGATAGGCGCACAGATGGAAACCGGTTCCAGACCAAGCACCAATGCCCTGATACTGGTCACGCCGATCGGTGATGACGCGACGACCTGTGCGGTGGAGCAGGAACTCGATCCCAAACGCACGGTGGCGGTTGACACGATGTTCCCAATGGCCAAACGCCGTACCATCATGACCACACCGGTGACCAATCCCGTTTACCGGCAAGCCGCGCACGGCTTGCTCGCCTCAGACGGAGTGCCGGTCACGGTATGCCGCGACAGTCCCGGTTTCATCGCGCAGCGGATCGTGGCGATGATCGTGAACATCGGCTGCTCGATCGCCCAGTGCCGCACCGCGCAGCCGGCCGATATCGACAAGGCGGTAACCCTCGGACTCAACTATCCCCACGGCCCCTTCCGGTTCGGCGATGTATTGGGCCCGGACCGCGTATTCAAGGTGCTCGGGGCCATGTATCGTATCTACGGCGACCCGCGCTATCGTCCCAACATCTGGCTCACCCGGCGCGCCAGGCTGGGTGTTTCACTCCTCACGCCGGAACCCTGACCGATGACCGCAGCTACAGCGATGACCTGAGAAGGAGGCTTTCATGCTCAATGCTTTTATCTACGAAGGGGTACGCACGCCCTTCGGGCGCCATGGCGGCGCACTCGCCAAGGTGCGGCCCGACGACCTGTTGGCGGAGACCATCAGGAATCTGCTGAAGAAATCGGCTTTCAAGCCGGAGCAGATCGAGGACATTATCGTCGGCTGCGCCAATCAGGCTGGCGAGGACAGCCGCTGCGTCGCGCGTCATGCGGGTCTCGTGGCCGGGCTCCCGGTCGAAACGCCGGGTACGGTCTTGCAGCGCAACTGCGCGAGCGGGCTGGGCGCGGTAGTCCACGCCGCGCATGCGATTAGCGCGGGCGAGGGCGACGTCTACCTGGTCGGAGGCGTGGAAAGCATGAGCCGCTCCCCGCTTATCATCAATCGCTCGGAATCTGCGTTCGCGCGCGATATCAGGCTTTACGATAGTACGATCGGGCCGCGCTTTTCCAATCCGAAGCTGGTGAAGCAGTTCGGTGACGATCAGATGCCGCAGACGGCCGATACCCTGGCGCGGCAGTACGAGATCAAGCGCGAGGAAGCCGACAAGTTCGCCCTGCGCTCGCAGCAGCGCTACAGCATCGCCAAAGGCGAGGGTTTCTTCTCCGGAGAGATCGCGCCCGTCGAGTTGCCGCCCACACGCAAGGGACCGGTGCCGCCGGTCTCGGACGATGAGCATCCCCGGCCCAATTCCGATCTCGAGGCGCTGGCGAGGATGAGGCCCTTGTACGAAGGCGGTGTTACGACCGCCGGCAATGCCTCGGGCGTGAACGACGGCGCTGTCGCGATGTTCGTGGGATCGAAAGCGGCCGGCGAGAAGGCCGGCGTGAAGCCCCTCGCGCGTGTGATCGCGAGTGCCGCCGCGGGGGTGCCGCCCCAGATCATGGGCATCGGTCCGGTAGCGGCATCAAAAAAGGCGTTGGCGCGCGCGGGTCTCGCACTCAAGGACATGGACATCATCGAGATCAACGAGGCCTTCGCTGCGCAGGTGCTGGCCTGCCTCAAGGGACTGGGCATCGCTCTTGACGATACCCGTGTCAATCCCAACGGCGGCGCGATCGCAGTGGGGCACCCCTTGGGTGCTTCCGGCGCCCGGCTTGCGCTGACCGCCGCGCGCCAGCTGCAGCGCAGCGGCGCGCGGTATGCCCTGGTGAGCCTGTGCATCGGCGGCGGGCAGGGCATGGCGGCGATCATAGAGCGGACCTGACAATTCGCTAACCGGCACAACTCGGTGAGCCGAATCGGGTTGTGAACGCAGCGCACTGGCGGCTGAACCAGATTGGTGCGCCGGCTGCTCCGACAGATCTGTGCAGAAAGTGATTTTCTGCTACAATGAACACATGTACCTTGTAGTGTACAGGTGACCCAATGGACCACATGAATTACACGGCCGTGCGCGCCCGGCTCGCGAAGACCATGGACCAGGTGAACGAGGCCGGCGCCCCGGTGCTGATCACGCGCCAACGCGGCAAGCCTGCCGTGCTGATGAGCCTGGAAGACTACCAGGCGTACGAAGCGACCGCCCATCTACAGGCGAGCCCGCGCAACGCCGCCCGGCTCACGCGCGCGGTGCGGGCACTCAAGGCTGGGCGCGGGCGGTCGCACAATCTCGTGCGGTGAAGCTTGTCTGGGCGCCCGAAGCCTGGGCTGACTACCAATACTGGTGTCGCACCGATCTGCGCACACGCGATAAGATCAACACGCTGGTCGAGGACATCCAACGCTCGCCGTTTCGCGGCCTGGGCAAGCCCGAGCCCCTGAAGGGCAATCTCAAGGGGTTCTGGTCACGCCGGATCACCCGCGAGCACCGCCTGGTGTACCGCGTCGCCGGCGGCGCGTTGCAGATCGCGCAATGCCGTTATCACTACTGACCAGGCGCGGGCCTCAGCGGCTTCACGCGCAGAGGCCTCCCTCTGCAATTCCGCCGAGAGTCGATCGACCTCGATCCTGAGCATGCGTACCGCTTGAGACTCGAAGAAGAGGGCGCGCAGCTCGTGTACCGTGAAGCCGCGCCGCCACTCCGCGAGATAGAGCAGCCCGTCGGCGCCAAAGCGCGCGCCGAGCGAGGAGGCAAGATCAACCAGAGACCGGCAAGGAGCACGAGGGTGGAGATCACGAGATCAAATTTTACATAATATACATTATACGCACAAAGATTACTGGAGCTGAATACAGGGTGCTCATTCCACGGCTCCCGCTTTGATCAAAATCTCGGCCACATCCTTCTTCCCGCGGTCAATGGCCAAACCTAGGGCGCTATAACCCGCCGGGGTCTTGTAATTGATGTCGGCCCCATACTCAAGCAGTAATAAAACCATGGGTAAATGACCTTCCCGTGCTGCCATCATGAGTGCCGTGGTGCCGTTTTCGGCCTGTGCGTTCACCTCGGCACCACGGCCGATCAGGATGCGTGCGATATCCACTCGGTTTCGAGCTGCTGCATACATCAATGGCGTCCAGCCCGCGAGATTGATTTCCGCGCCCTGGGCCAACAGGTCCCGGACGACCTCCGTATGCCCCTGGAAAGCCGCCAGCATGAGCGCTGTCTCTCCAAAGGCATTGCGTACGTTGATCTTGGGCTTGGCAGCCAGCAACGCCCTTACGACGCCCGGTTTCCCGCGTTTTGCCGCGATGATCAGGAGGGTGTCGCCGTCGGGGCCCACGGTATCGGCGTCCACGCCACGCTTCAGCAGGCTGTTTACCATCTGCTCGTCATCGTTGTTGATAGCGTAGATCATGTCCTCATAGACTCCCGCAACTGCCCCGGCGTAGGCCACCATCAGCCAGGAGCCCAGAAGGATATTTCTAATATTCGGCATGAGGTTTTAGTTCTTTCACTTTGAATAATTTGAAGAAATTTATACTGGTTTCAATGGCAACCTGTTCCATGGTGGTTTCTCGGAGCCGCGCGATTTCTTCTGCAACATATTTGACTAGCCCCGGCTCATTGATTTTCCCTCGGTACGGTACCGGCGCAAGATAGGGGGAGTCGGTTTCGATCAGCATGTATTGAAGCGGAACCCGCTTCGCCACTTCCTTGAGCGCGTGCGCGTTTCTGAAGGTGACGATCCCGGAGAACGAGATATAGAAGCCGAGGTCGATCGCGGCGCGTGCCACATCCCAGCTCTCGGTGAAGCAGTGCATGACGCCCCCGACCTCACTGGCGTTTTCCTCGCGCATGATGCGCAGCGTGTCCGGCGCCGCCTCGCGCATATGGATGATCAGCGGCTTCCCGCATTGCCGCGCAGCGCGAATATGGGCGCGAAAGCGTCCGCGCTGCCACTCGCAATCGTCTTTGATCCGGAAATAATCAAGGCCGGTTTCCCCGATCGCCACGATGCGGGGATGATCGGCCAACTCAACCAGCTCCTTCACCGCGACTTCGGGCAGATCGGGATAATCGGGATGCACGCCGACCGAGCCGTAAATGTGCGGGTAGCGCTCCGCCAGCGCCCTCACCTGTGGGAATTCCTGCAGCGTAACGCTCACACAAAGCGCGTGCGTGACGCGGTTCTCCCGCATCAGGGCCATCACTCCATCGAGCCTGCCGGCGAGTTCCGGGAAATTGAGATGGCAGTGCGAATCGACCAGCATGGCGAAAGCAGCCTTACGCAGCCCGCCTTAAACCTCCTCCGCGCAGCAGGTCTGCATAGGACAGCAGCAATTGCTCGAGGAACAGGCGTGAATTGAGCGGATGGGCGATTACACGCTGCAAGCTAATCATACTGCGGTGGAAACGCAGCGCCTCGATATCATCGAGCTGAGCTGCAGCGGCAGCGATGCTCGACAGGAAGTCGGAATTGTACCGAACCCTGCCGGCCGCCTTGTAGCTGGCGAGGTCGAACGACCACTTCTGCAACCAGCCCACGACCAGAGCTGGAGCGCAGTCGCGGAGCTGCTCGGCCAGGCTCAGCGCGTCGAACGCGGTGTCGGAGATTGCGCGCAGGAAAACCCCGCGCGTATGCCAATACGCTTCATCGAGCTGCAGCGCGAGCAGCGGCGCGCCGCCTGCCTGGGTCAACGCCAGGTCCGGATTCTTCGATCCCTGCGCTTCGATCCAGGCGCGTGCGGCGTCTGCGTCAGGTGGCGGCAGCGCGATATGCTGGCAACGGCTTCTGATCGTGGGCAGCAACTGGTGCCAGCGATGCGCCACCAGCAGGAAATAAGTCTGCGGCGGAGGTTCCTCGAGGTTCTTCAGCAGGGCGTTGGCAGCATTAACATTGAGCGCCTCGGCGGGATGTACCAGCACCACTTTGGCGCCGCCACGATGACTGGTGACGAAGATGAAATCAGCGATCGCGCGCACCTCCTCCACGGGAATCTGATGGCTTACTTTTTTCTCAGTTCCCTGCTCCCCCTCCCCGCCTTCCGTGATCGTCTCCGGCGCAAGCCGCCGGAAATCCGGATGGCTGCCCTGCTCCAGCCAGCTGCAGGAGACGCATTGCCCGCAGGCCACGGCCTTGGGTCCGGGATTTTCGCACAGGAGCGCGCGTGTCAAGGCTTCAGCGAACGCGAGTTTGCCGATACCTTCCGGCCCGCGCAGCAGCAACGCATGGGGCAGCCCCCCCCTGCGGCTCAGCAGCTGCTCGAATTCCTGATCATGCCACGGTAAAACCATTGAGAAACAATTTCTCTTGTTCCATTCTTGATGTAAAACATCACGTCAATCCGGCGCCATCAGACATGCCGAGATACACGCGAATAGAAAGCCGACAACAAGGCTTCAATCTGTCGCCTGACTTGCGGCAGATCGCCGTTGGCGTTGATTACGCGCATGCGCCTGGGGATCTCCTCCGCACGCCTGAGGTAGGCCTCCCGCACGCGCCGGAAAAATGCCAGTTGCTCGCTTTCGAACCGGTCCGGCCGTTTCTTCCGTCTGGAGCGGGCGCGACCCACCGTAGGGTCGACGTCGAACAACAATGTGAGGTCGGGCTGGGTACCGTGCTGCACCCAGCGTTCGAGAGCGGCGACCTTGCTCCAGGCGACGCCGCTGCCGCCCGCCTGGTAGGCGTAGGTGGCGTCGGTAAACCGGTCGCACAGCACCCAGATGCCGGCCTTGAGCGCCGGCGCAATGACCTTGTCGAGGTGCTCGCGCCGCGCAGCGAACACGAGCAGCGTTTCGGTCTCGCAATGCAGGCGCTTCCCCCCTTTCAGCACCAGTTCGCGCAGCCGCTCACCGAGCGCGGTGCCGCCGGGTTCGCGCGTGACCTTGACTCTGATGCCGCGTCTCTCCAGGAAGCGCCTGAGCCAAGACAGGTGTGTGCTCTTGCCGGCGCCATCGAGGCCTTCAAGGGTGATGAATTTGCCGCGCATCAGTGTCTTCCCGATCGCTGGTATTTTGCCACGGCACGTTCATGTTCACCTTGCGTGCGCGAGAAATACGAAGAGCCATCACCCTTCGAAACGAAATACAGCACATCGCTGTCGGAGGGATTGAGTGCCGCGATCAGGGAGGCCATCCCCGGCATGGCGATCGGCGTCGGCGGCAGCCCTTCTCGAGTATAGGTGTTGTAGGGTGTGTCCGCCGTCAGATCGCGCTTCCGGATATTACCGTCGAACGCCTCGCTCATGCCGTAAATTACCGTCGGGTCGGCCTGCAACCGCATGCCGCGGCGCAGCCGGTTCACGAACACTGCGGCAACCAGCGCGCGTTCTTCGGCCTTGCCGGTTTCCTTTTCGACGATGGATGCGAGGATCAGCGCTTCATAGGGGTTGGCGTACGGCAGGTTTGCAGCACGCTGCGCCCACTGTGCGGCGAGGTACGTCTGCATCAGGCGATAGGCGCGGCGCAGAATGGCGAGGTCGCTGGTGCCTTCGTCAAAGTAATAGGTATCCGGGAAAAACCACCCTTCAGGCGAAGAGGTGCCGATATTGAGGCGCTTCAGGATCTCGGCATCGCTTAGATCCTTGGTTTCGTGCTTGACCGCCGGATTCTCGTCGAGCGCCCTGCGCATCTGCCTGAAGGTCCAGCCCTCCACGAACTTGACCGAAACCATGGTCACGTCGCCCTGCGTGATCTTCTTGAGCAGCTGATAGTGCGTGAGCGGCGGCACAATCTCATAGTTGCCCGCCTTCACGTTGCCGGCCTGCCCCAGCAAGCGCGCCAGGATCACGAATGGTTCCGGACGCGCCAGCACCCCCGCCCGCGTCATCTGCTGCGCCGCGCCGCGCAAGCCGCTGCCTGCCTTCAGGCTGAATTGGATCGGAGCCGGCCCGATCTCAAGCCCGCTCCAGGCGTAGTACGCAAGCGCGGCCGCAGCTAGCGCGGCACCCGCTAGTGCGATGCCAAAAAGCACACGGAGCGTTCTGTCAATTGGCTTCATGCTCGAGCCATTGTCGCACGTGCGCCGCGTGAGGCATGCGTGTCCATTCCCGCCGGGCAAGCTTCCGCACCGGCCATACTCCGATCACGCTGTTGACGAACAGGATCTCCTCCGCCTGCAGCGCACGCTCCAGTGAGACCGTCTCGACGCGGCAGGAGATCCCGTGTACAGGCGCGGCTTCCAGCACACGCTCGCGGGTGACTCCCGCCACGCCGCAGCGCGAAAGTTCGGGAGTCACCAGCGCACCGGCCTCCACGATGAACAGGTTGCTCATGGTGCCGCCGATTACGTTGTTTTCCGGATCGAGCATCAATCCTTCCGCCGTCCCGGCATCTTGCCATTCCGCGCGCGCAAGGACGTTTTCCAGGCGGTTAAGGTGCTTGATGCCGGCCAGTCGCGGTTGGACGGCAAGACGGGTAGCGCATAGATGGACGCACACGCCGGTTGTTGCGAATTCCGGCGGATGCACGGGCATTGCACTTGTCATCACGATGCGGGTCGGCAACGCCGGTCGTGGCGTGGCATAGCCTCGTGCGCCGATGCCGCGGGTAACAATGATCTTGGCCACGCATTCAGGCTGTCCCTGTGCTGCCGCCTCGACTTCGCGGCGCAGCAACTGTTCCGACGGGCACGGGATGGCCAGCGCGGCGCAGTCCCGCTCCAGCTTGCGGTAATGGCGGCCCCAGCAACGCAGCCGCGCGCCACGTACCGTGAGCGTGCGAAACACGCCATCGCCATAAGCGAGACCACGGTCGTTTGCGGCGACGGTGTCAGCCGCCGCGCCGTTGACCAGGATCATGGAAGTGCGCCCAGGCTGCGGGCGGGATCAGAGTTTTCGGAAAACCAGGCTGCCGTTGGTGCCGCCGAATCCGAACGAGTTCGACACGGCAATGCCGATCTTCATCTTGCGCGCCGTGTTCGGAACGTAATCCAGATCACACTGCGGATCCTGGTTGAACAGGTTGATGGTCGGCGGGGCGATCTGGTCGCGCATCGCCAGCACCGAAAACACCGCCTCCACCCCGCCCGCGGCACCCAGTAGGTGCCCCGTCATGGATTTGGTCGAACTGATGGCAAGCTTTTTCGCATGCTCGCCGAAGCAGTTCCTGACCGCGACCGTTTCCGCGATGTCGCCAAGCGGTGTCGAGGTGCCATGGGCGTTGATGTAGTCCACCTCGTCGCGGTTGATGCCGGCGTTCCTGAGCGCGTTGGCCATGCAGCGCACCGCACCTTCCCCATCCTCGCACGGTGCGGTGATGTGATGCGCGTCGGCGCTCATGCCGTATCCGGCGAGCTCGCAATAGATGCGCGCCCCGCGCGTCTTGGCGTGCCCGTATTCCTCGAGCACCAGGATGCCCGCGCCTTCGCCCAGGACGAACCCGTCGCGATCCTTGTCCCAGGGCCGGCTGGCGGTTGCCGGATCGTCGTTGCGCAAGGACAGCGCGCGAGCAGCGCAAAAACCGCCGACGCCGAGCGGCGATATGCACGCCTCGGAGCCCCCGGCAATCATCACGTCCGCGTCGCCATACTCGATCAGGCGCCCGGCGTCGCCGATGCAATGGTTTGCAGTGGTGCACGCCGTCACCAGCGACAGGTTAGGGCCCTTGAGGCCGTACATGATCGAGAGCTGGCCGGAGATCATGTTGATGATGGTTCCCGGCACGAAGAACGGCGAGATCTTGCGCGGGCTGCCGGCAAGCACGGCGTTGTGCGTGTCCTCGATCAGGGGCAGCCCGCCGATGCCCGAGCCGATGCACACACCGACCTGCTCGCGCTGCTCGCGTTCGAAATCGAGACCCGTATCCTTGATCGCCTCGATCGCCGCCGCCAGCCCGTAGTGGATGAACGTATCGAATCGGCTCACCTCCTTCACCGAGAGGTAGCTCGCCGGGTCAAATCCCTTCACTTCGCCCGCGATCTGCGAGCTGTAGGCAGAAGGGTCAAAACGGGTGATGCGGGTGATCCCGGACCGGCCGGCGATGATGTTCTGCCAGGCCTCGGGGACCCCGGTCCCGACCGGGGAGACGATGCCGAGCCCGGTAACGACTACTCTGCGTCTGGACAAATTCGCTCCGGACCGGGATGGGGCTCAGGACTTGAGGTGGGCCTTGATGTAGTCGACAGCCTGCTGGACGGTGGCGATCTTCTCCGCTTCCTCGTCGGGAATCTCGGTTTCGAACTCCTCCTCGAGCGCCATCACCAGTTCCACGGTGTCGAGCGAATCCGCGCCAAGGTCGTTCACGAACGAAGACTCGTTCTTGACATCCGCCTCATTGACACCCAGTTGCTCGGCAACAATTTTCTTGACGCGTTGCTCGATGTTTTCCATTCAGGTTCCCTTTCCTCTGGAGGATGAAAAAGCGCTTGATGAGTCAAAAACCCGGTTGTTGCGGGGAGCGACCGATGTCGAATCAGGGCGCTATTCTACCAGATTCGCATGTCAAAAAAACTGCGTGAATTCAATGGGCAACGTTCATTCCATGTGCATGCCGCCGTTCACGTGCAGGGTGCAGCCGGTCAGGTAGTCTGCGCCGGGTGATGCCAGGAACAGCACGGCTGCCGCCACGTCCTCCGGTCGTCCCAGCCGTCCCAGCGGAATCTGCTGGATCAGGGCGTTGCGCTGCTGCTCGCTGAGCGAGCTCGTCATGTCGGTGTGGATGAAGCCCGGCGCAACGCAGTTGACGGTGATGTTGCGGCTGCCGACCTCGCGCGCCAGCGCCCTGGAAAAGCCTATGATCCCGGCCTTGGCGGCGGCGTAATTGGTCTGCCCCGCGTTGCCGGTCGCCCCGACCACCGAGGTGATGTTGATGATGCGGCCGTAGCGCGCCTTCATCATCGGGCGCAGCACCAGCTTCGACAGCCGGTAAACCGACTTCAGGTCGGTCGCCATGATCTCGTCCCACTCCTCGTCCTTCATGCGCACCAGCAGGTTGTCGCGCGTGATGCCGGCATTGTTGACGAGGATGGCGATGTCGCCGAACTGCTTCTGGATTTCCGCCGCGACGGACTCGGCCTGATGGGCGTCGTTGACGTTCAGCGCCATGCCCGTGCCTTTGACCCCGGCAAGATGGCGCTTCACGCCGGCAGCGCCGTCGGCGGTGGTCGCGGTGCCGACGACCATCGCGCCGTGCCTGCCCAGTTCCAGCGCGATCGCCTGTCCAATACCGCGCGAAGCGCCGGTGACGAGAGCGATTTTCCCTTCGAGCATCATGACCGGAGGGCCTGCAATGCCTGTTCCAGCGACTGAGGATCGGCGATCGCGTAGCCCTGGAGGCTGTCGTCTATGCGTCTGGTCAGTCCCGCCAGCACCTTGCCCGGGCCGCACTCCGCCACATGAGCGATGCCGGAGCCGGCGATGCGGCGCACGACCTCCACCCAGCGCACCGGGCTGCAGGCCTGGCGCGCAAGCGCGTCCTTGATGCACCGCGGGTCATTCTCGACCGCGACATCCACGTTGTTCACCAGCGGGATGTGGGGTGCGGTGAAATTCACTTTTTCGAGATAGCCGGCAAGCCGCTCTGCCGCAGGCTTGAGCAGCGAGGAATGAAACGGCGCGCTTACCGGCAGCATGACCGCCCGCTTCGCTCCTTTCGCTTTCGCCGCCGCCACACCGCGCTCCACCGCAGCCTTGTGACCGGCGATCACCACCTGGCTCGGGGCGTTAAAGTTGACCGGCTCCACCATCTGGCCCTGCCCCGCTTCGTTGCATACGGCATGCACCCTGTCGTCGTCGAGCCCGAGTATCGCCGCCATCGCGCCCTCGCCCGCCGCTACCGCTTCCTGCATCGCCTGGGCACGAAATCGAACCAGAAGCAGCGCGTCGCGGAACGTCACAGCTCCCGCCGCTACCAGCGCGGTGTATTCGCCGAGGCTGTGGCCGGCGACCATTGCAGGGTCGGCTCCGCCCGCCTCGCGCCAGGCGCGGTATACCGCATAGCCTGCGGTCAACATTACCGGTTGTGTGTTGATCGTGGCATTGAGCTCTTCGGCCGGTCCTTCCACAACCAGCCTCCACAGGTCCCGGTGCAGCACTTCGGAAGCCTCGGCAAACGTCGCGCGCACCGCGCTGGACCCGGCGAACGCCAGCATCATGCCGACCGACTGCGAGCCCTGCCCGGGGAAGACGAAAGCGAACTTCATCGCGTCACCATCGCACCAGGACTGCACCCCAGGTGAAGCCGCCGCCCACGCCCTCCAGCAGCACGCGCTGGCCGGAGCGGATGCGCCCGTCGCGCACCGCTTCGTCGAGCGCGAGGGGGATCGAGGCAGCCGACGTGTTGGCGTGGCGATCCACCGTCACCACCACCTTTTTCATGCTCATGCCGAGCTTTTTTGCCGTGGCCTGGATGATGCGGATGTTGGCCTGGTGCGGGATCAGCCAGTCAATGTCGGTCTTCTGCAGCCCATTGGCCGCGAGCGTTTCCTCGACGACCTCGTCCAGTACCTTCACCGCGAACTTGAACACGCCACCGCCGTCCATCTGCAGCAGCGGCCGCCCGCTCGCCTTGCCGCCACGCACGGTCCCGGGCACCGACAGCATGCCGGCGTACGACCCGTCCGCGTGGAGGTGGCTCGACAGGATGCCGGGAACATCGCTGCGCCTGAGCACGGCCGCTCCCGCGCCGTCGCCGAACAGCACGCAGGTGGCGCGGTCATTCCAGTCCAGGATGCGCGAGTACACTTCGGCGCCCACGACAAGGGCGTGCCGGCAGCTGCCCGAACGCACGAACTGGTCGGCGATGGCCAAGCCATAGATGAAGCCGCTGCACACCGCCTGCACGTCGAACGCGGGGCAGTTGCGCGCGCCGAGCTTGGACTGCAGCAAGCACGCCGTGCTCGGAAACACCATGTCGGGCGTGGTGGTGGCAACCACGATGAGATCGATGTCCGCGGGCGCGATCCCCGCCGCCTCCAGCGCCTTGCGGCTTGCCCGAAGCGCGAGGTCGCTCGCGTTCTCTCCTTCCGCCGCGACGTGGCGCTCCCGGATCCCGGTGCGCGTGTAGATCCACTCGTCGGTGGTATCCACCATCCGTTCGAGGTCCCGGTTGGTGAGGACCTTTGCCGGGAGATAACTGCCGGTGCCGGCGATTCTTGAATAGTTATAGTTGCTGTTCACGCGGCGCTCTTGTGTATGGCAGCCATGCGCTCTGTGATGTGTGCGAGCACCCCGGTGCGCGCTTCCTCCGCTGCGCGCTGAATGGCGAACTCGAAGGCGTAGGCGTCGGCCGAGCCGTGGCTCTTGATGACGATGCCGCGCAGCCCGAGCAGGCTCGCGCCGTTGTAGCGCCGGTGATCAACGCGGTGCTTGAAGGCGTTGATCACCGGCAGCGCCATCAGTCCCGCCAGCCTGTTGTACAGGCTGTGCCTGAATTCCTCGCGCAGATAGGTCGCGAGCATCTGCGCCAGGCCTTCGGAGGCCTTGAGCACGACGTTGCCGACGAAGCCGTCGCACACGACGACGTCGGTGGCACCCTTGTAGATGTCGTCGCCCTCGACGTAGCCGTAGAAGTTGAGGCCGCTCGCGCGCATGAGCTCCGCAGCGCGTTTTACCACATCATTGCCCTTGATATCCTCCACCCCGACATTGAGCAGCCCGACGGTGGGGCGCTCCTTGCGCTCCACCGAGATCACCAGCTCCGAGCACATGATGCCGAACTGCAGTAGGTGCTCCGGCGTGCAATCAACGTTGGCGCCGAGGTCGAGAATGTGGGTGTGGCCCTTGAGCGTCGGCAGGATCGTCGCGATTGCCGGGCGGTCGATGCCGGGTAGCGTCTTCAGCACGAAACGCGATATGGCCATCAGCGCGCCGGTGTTGCCGGCGCTGACGCAGGCGGCGGCATCTCCCTGTCCGACCAGGTTTGCCGCGACGCGTATCGAGGAATCCTTCTTGCTGCGCAGCGCCACCGCCGGCGCTTCGTCCATTCCAACGATCTCGCTCGCGTTCTGGACTCTCAACCGCGGGCCGGGCCGGGCGCCAAGGCGCGAGAGCTCCTGCTCGACCCTGTCGCGCCGTCCGACCAGGATGAACGATATCCCCGGATCGCGGCGCATCGCGTGCAGCACCGCCGGCACCGTCACGGGCACGCCGCGGTCGCCCCCCATACAATCGATGGCAACGGTCACGTCCATCCGCAACCCTCCTCCGCGGTGCGCCTCATGGTCGCCCGAGCGCGCGCCGGTCTTGTTTGGAAGCCGGGCGAACGCTTATTCGCCCTTGGCCTTGACGACTTTTTTGCCGCGATAATAACCGTTGGGGCTGATGTGGTGCCGCAGATGCACTTCACCGGTGGTCGGCTCGATCGCCAGCGGGGGGTTGGACAGCGCGTCGTGCGAGCGGTGCATGCCGCGCTTCGACGGCGACTTTTTGTTCTGCTGAACTGCCATGTCAATGCTCCTTGCGTGTCAATTCAATTCCTTCTTCAGCGCGGCCAGCCTGGCGAACGGCGAGGCCTCTGCCTCTTTCCTCCGCCGTTCCAGAGCCTGTCCGCAGCAGCCTTCGGCATGCCGCGGGGCGTACGGCAGGCTCAGGATGATCTCGTCCTCGATCAGGCCCGCCACATCGAGTTCGGCGCTCGCCTCGATCCATTCGATATCCCCGTCGTCCGGCGCGCCGGAGGCGACTTCGGCGCGATCCGCCAGCAGCAGCGTGTTGACGAGCCGCAGAGTATGATCAAGCGGCGCCAGGCAACGCTGGCACCGCAAGCGCAGCGCGCCGTGGATGTCGAGCGTGAGGATCGGCCGCCGCCGGACGTCGTAGCCGCCCGTTACCACAAACCCGACTTCGCCAAGGGCGTCGAACAAGCTGTCCTGCAACCGCGACAAGCCGGAAACCGGCAGGCTGCCGCGCAATGTCTGCCCGGTCCTGATGAATTCCAGGCTATCGATTACAGTCTGTGCAGACATCCGCCACAGCCCGTGCAGACATAAGCGGCGCATGATAGTATTTTTGCGCTGCCCTGTCAAAGAGAATTCAGCAAAAATTCCAGATTTGGCAGAGACTTAGGAACATTGCCCGGCCTTGGATTCCTCCCGGATCGTGCTCGCCTCGACTTCGCCGTATCGGCACGCCCTGCTGGCGCGTCTGCGGCTGCCGTTCGAGGTCAGGGACCCTGCCGTGGACGAAGCCGCCCTGCCCGGCGAAGCCGCGCCGGATACGGCGGCGCGGCTGGCTGAAGCCAAGGCCCGCGCGGTGGCCCCGTCGTTCCCCGCCGCCCTCATCATCGGCTGCGATCAGGTCGCCGCGTTCGACGGTCGCGCCCTCGGCAAGCCCGGTGGCCATGTCAATGCAGTGGCGCAACTCAGGTCCCTGCGTGGCAAACAGGTGCTGTTTCACACCGCGCTCGCCGTTCTCAACACCGCGAGCGGCAAGCTGCAAGCCGCCAACGTGCCGACTGCCGTTTACTTCCGGAATTACAGCGACCAGGAGATCGAGCGCTATCTTGAGCTGGAACGTCCTTACGACTGCGCGGGCAGCGCCAGGATCGAGGGGCTCGGCATCGCGCTTGTCGAGCGCGTTGCGGGAGACGATCCGAGCGCCTTGATCGGGCTGCCGCTGATGCGGCTCTCCGCCATGCTGCGGAATGAGGGCATCTCCGTTGTCTGAATCACGCGCCGCGCGTTTCGGCACGGGGACGCTTTATCTGGTACCCGTCGCGCTGGGGGATGGCGGCGCGTCCCCGGTGCTGCCGCCGGCCACGCTCGAAGTGGTGCGCAGCCTGCACGCGTTCGTCGTGGAAAATGCGAAATCAGCCCGGCGTTTCCTCAAGTCGGTTGCCTATCCCCACCCGCTGCGGCAGGCTCGTTTCTGCGTGCTCGACGAGCATACGCGCGAGGGTGACCTCGATGCGTTGCTCGCGCCGCTGCTCGCGGGCGAGGATTGGGGACTGATGTCGGAGGCCGGCTGTCCAACTGTGGCCGATCCCGGCGCAGCACTGGTGCGGCGCGCACACGACGCCGGCGTTCGCGTGGTGCCGCTCGTCGGCCCTTCTTCCATTGTGCTGGCGCTGATGGCGTCCGGCATGAACGGCCAGCGCTTCACGTTCCACGGCTACCTGCCGGTGGACAGGGCGGAGCGCGCCGCCAGGGTCAGGGAAATCGAGGCCAGGGCGCACCAGGCGACGCAGGTCTTCATCGAGACGCCCTACCGCAATCCAGCCCTGCTGCAGTCGCTGCTCGAGACCTGCCGCGCCGACACCCTGCTCTGCATCGCAGCCGATCTCACCCTTCCTGCCGAATTCATCGCGACGCGCGTCATCGCCGACTGGAAAAAAAAGCCGCCGGATCTCAACCAGCGGCCCGCCGTATTCCTGCTGTCGCGCGCAAGCTAGCGCAGCGTCATTCCCTGGAGGATGCCGAAGCGCGCCAAGCCTTCGGCCACTCCCGCGCCGAGCCTTTTCGCCAGGCGTTCCGCGACGTTCTCGCGCGGCGTGAAATCAACGATGTCCTCGGCCTTGATCACCTCGCGCGCCACGTATTCGACGCTGCCGAGCCCATCGGCAAGCCCGAGGTCTATGCTTTTCTGCCCGACCCACAGCAGCCCGGAGAACATCTCCGGCGTTTCCTTCAGCCGTTTGCCGCGGCCCTGCCGCACCACGCCAATGAACTGCTGGTGAATCTGGTCGAGCAACTGCTGCGCGTACTCCTTCTGCGACTCGAGGATCGGCGAGAACGGGTCGAGAAAACCCTTGTTCTCGCCGGCAGCAAGCAGCCTGCGCTCAATACCGAGCTTTTCCATCGTGCCGGTAAACCCGAAGCCGTCCATCAGCACGCCGATGGAGCCGATGATGCTCGCCTTGTTCACGTAGATCCTGTCCGCGGCAACGGCCACATAATATCCGCCGGAGGCGCCGATGTCCTCGATCACCGCGTACACGGGGATCGCCGGATACTTGGCGCGCAGCCGCCGGATCTCGTCGTTGATGTACCCCGCCTGCACCGGGCTGCCTCCCGGGCTGTTGATGCGCAGGATCACGCCCCGAGTGCGCTTGTCCTTGAACGCCTCCTGCAGCCCCGAGTTGATGTTGTCCGCGCTCGCGGCGCCGTCGGCCGCGAGCACACCGCGCACCTCGACCAGGGCGGTGAGTTTTCCCGGGGCGGTCTCTTTCTTGCCGAGCCAGCCCATGCCGACGAACAGCAGCGCGAACAGGTAAACAAACAGGAGCAGCTTGAAGAAAATCCCTCAGTACCGAGCGCGGCGCTGCTCCTGGATCGCCGCCAGCGCGACTTTTTCTATCGTTTGGCGTTCCCAGCTGGTGCCGGAATCGCTCGGTCCGAGTTCAGCCATGTCCACTCACTTTCGATCAGTTACGCTGCGCCGCCCCCGCCGCCGGAGGGCTTGCGGAAGCAGGTTCATGGCCCAAGTATAGCTTGGAGTGATCGAACAATTCATCCTCCCCCGGTCGAACACCGGCAGGTCAAAACGCCTGGGCACGGCGCGCCTCCCCGGCATCGAGCGCGGCGAGAAACGCCCGCAGTTCCTCCGGCAGCGGCGCCTCCAGCACCAGCGTCGCGCCGCTTTGAGGGTGCGAGATCACGGTCTTGCATGCATGCAGGAACATCCGCTTGAGCCCTTGGCGTGCCAGCTCCTTGTTCAGCGCGAAGTCCCCGTACTTGTCATCGCCGGCGATGGGAAAGCCGAGATGTGCCAGATGCACGCGGATCTGGTGGGTGCGCCCGGTCTTGAGCTCCGCTTCGAGCAGGCTGTACCCGCTCCACGACCGGTCCAGCCGGAATACGGTATGGGCGGGCATCCCGTCGCGGGCGACGCCGACGCGGCGCTCGCCCGAGGCAAGCACGTATTTGTTGAGCGGCAGCTTGACGCTGCGCCGATCGTCGCGCCAGCGCCCTTTCACTAGAGCGAGATAGAACTTCTGCACCCTTCCTTCGCGCAGCTGCCGGTGCAACGCGGTGAGCGCCGAGCGTCGCTTGGCGAGCATCAGCACGCCCGAAGTATCGCGATCGAGCCGGTGGATCAGCTCGAGAAAATGCGCTGCGGGCCGCTCCAGCCGCAGGTGCTCGATTACGCCGTGGCTGACGCCGCTGCCCCCGTGCGCTGCCACCCCTGCCGGCTTGTTGATGACCAGCAGCGCGTCGTCCTCGTAAAGCGTGCCGGCACGCAGGGGGGTGCGGGGTAGCGCCTGCGTGGCGCGTGGCCGCGACGCCGTCCGGACAGGAGGGATGCGCAGCCGGTCGCCCTCTTTTAGCCGGTAATCAGGCCCCACCCGCCCGCTGTTTACCCTCACCTCGCCGCTGCGCAGGATGCGATAGACGTGACTCTTCGGGACGCCTTTCAACCACTTAGTCAGATAGTTGTCCACGCGCTGGCCGGCGGCGTCGGCTCCCACCTCGTGCCTGGTCGCGATTTCTTTACTTAACTCTTTCATTTGTTTATACTATTCAAGGCATACCGTAGGGCGCGCATGCGCGGTAACGTTATGAACCACCGCCGGCGGGCCGAGGATCGTTGAGCACCCGTGAGGCGACAGCAGGCGGGAGGCGGACATCTGGACGGTGTGCCGAACACAGCCGCGCGAACGGGTTGCAATGCAACAGGGCAGCAGAAACGCGCCACGCACGACCGGCTGAACCGGATGGTTAACGTCGCTCACCAGACGAAGTAGCGATACTAGACGAATTACGCGCTCAAGGCACTGTTAAGGAATTCTGAATCCGGCTCAGCTGCCGGATTCCCGCGGCAAACTGCACGAGACATCGGATACTTCACGTCCAATATGCTCATGCCACGCGACTGAACCAGTCGGTGCCGCCTGCCCGAATAAGAGCAGGCGTGGGGTTTGCCCCATCCCGTGTTTGAGCGCGGGAGAAGATAACAATGAAACGCATGTTGTTTAATGCGACGCAGGCGGAAGAACTGCGCGTCGCGATCGTTGACGGCCAGAAGCTCGTTGACCTCGACATCGAAACCCCCGGCAAGGAGCAGCGCAAGGGCAACATCTACAAGAGCGTCATCACCCGCATCGAGCCCAGCCTCGAGGCGGCGTTCGTGGATTACGGGGCCGAGCGCCACGGGTTCCTTCCCTTCAAGGAGGTTGCGCGGGCCTATTTCAAGCCCGGCGTTGACGTCGGGCGCGCCCGCATCCAGGACGCGCTGGAGGAAAGCCAGGAGCTGATCGTCCAGGTGGACAAGGACGAACGCGGCAACAAGGGCGCCGCTCTCACCACCTTCATCAGCCTCGCTGGGCGCTACCTGGTGTTGATGCCGAACAATCCGCGCGGTGGCGGGGTTTCGCGCCGCGTCGAGGGTGAGGACCGCAGCGAGCTGCGCGAAGTGATTGATCAGCTGCCGGTGCCGCAGGGCATGAGCGTTATCGGCCGCACCGCGGCCATCAGCCGCGCCCCGGAGGAGCTCAACTGGGACCTGAACTATCTGCTGCAGCTGTGGCGCGCGATCGAAAGCGCCGCCAAGCAGCAGAGCGGCGCGTTCCTGATCTATCAGGAATCGAGCCTGGTGATCCGGGCGATACGCGATTATTACCACCAGGACATCGGCGAAGTCCTGATTGATACCGAGAGCATCTACGAGCAGGCGCGGCAGTTCATGAGCCACGTCATGCCGCAGAATGTCAACCGCATCAAGCTCTATCGGGACGACGTGCCGCTGTTCTCGCGCTTCCAGATCGAGCACCAGATCGAGTCGGCCTATTCGCGTTCCATCAACCTGCCCTCGGGCGGCGCCGTCGTGTTCGATCATACCGAGGCGCTGGTGGCGATCGATGTCAATTCCGCGCGCGCGACCCGCGGCTCCGACATCGAAGAAACCGCGTTCCGCACCAATCTCGAGGCCGCCGAGGAGATCGGACGGCAACTGCGCCTGCGCGACCTGGGCGGGCTCATCGTGATTGACTTCATCGACATGGAGAGCGGACGCAATCAGCGCGAGGTGGAAAACCGGCTGCGCGACGCGCTGCGCTTCGACCGCGCGCGCGTGCAGATGGGCAAGATCTCGCGTTTCGGCATGATGGAACTGTCGCGC